>JAICIO010000068.1 GCA_025924315.1 Phycisphaerae bacterium | reverse complement strand
TGACTGAGGCCGATCACCGGACTCAATCAAATGATGCGTCCAGCGCGACGACATCGGATAGATGCTTGGAAAATCCCCTCGTCACCGTCACCCCTTGACGGAGGCTTGCTCATAGATGCCACATGGTCTGCGAGTGTTCATCGCGAAAATGCAGAACGAACCCACGCCTTGCGCAAGTCTCCTCGCCGCCTCGCGTTGTGGAAATAAAAAACCGGCACGAGTTGGAACATCGTGCCGGTTACTGGGGTAGCGTCGCGTAGTTCGTTACACGGCCGCGCTGGTCAGGTACGTCAGGGCCGCGAAAGCCTGGGCGGCGGTCAGGGTCACGTAGCCGTCGTTCGAGCCGTCGTTGCAGCTGTAGCCATCGACGCCCCACGGATTGCGAACGACCACGCTCTTGGTTCCGTCGCCGTTGTCCACAACATGGTCAACGGTGTACGCGTGGCTGGTCACCATGTTGCTGCCGGTCGGGCTGTTGAAGCAGGCGGCCGTCACCGACTGATTCTGCGAAAGGAGGTCTTCGATCTTCGCGATCAGGTCATCCGAGTTCGCAGAAGTCCACGTGCTGCTCGCGGGCTTGCCGAGGTCTGTGTACACCTCGCTCATCAGCCCGCTGCTGATCGAGGAGTATGTGCCCGAACCCTTCCGGAAGTAGGTGAAGGCTTTCTCCATGATCGCGACCCACATCGATCCGCCGTTGCCGAGGTTGGCATACGCGGGGAGCGAGCGGTTCCAGCTGTACGTCGCGAGGTCGTTGTCCACGCGGACGAACGTTTTCGTTCCGCTGCTCTTTGAAAACTGAACCGCGTAGGTTCCGTCGCCGAGATCCACCACCGACTGCTCGATGAGGTTCTGGTCATGCTCCGCGACCGAAGCCAGCGTCGCGAGGAAGTAGCAGTCGCCGGTCTGGCCCTGCTTCACATCGTCGGCGCTGGGGCCGCCGGCGTTGAAGAGCGGATGATCCGCGAATTTCGTGTAGACGTAGCTCGAAGCTTTGGTCGGATCCGCGAGGCGCTGGCCCTGCAGTTCCTTCGAGACCGTCGTCCTGCCATCGATGAAGGACGCGATGCGGTGATCGCAACCGGCAGCGGTTTCGTCGGCCGAGATGTCGTTCAGCTTCTCCGTCGAGTTCGAGTCGCGCCAGAAGGAGTCAAAGCCCGCGCCGCCGTTGAGCTGGTCGCCCGTTCCACCACCGACGCTCACAATCGTGTCGTCGCCGTCGTTGCCGAAGATGACATCGTTGCCCGCGCCGCCGTAGATGCTGTCGTTGCCCGATCCGCCGTTGATCGTGTCGTTGCCGGTCGAACCATACAGACGGGTGTTATCGGTCACCGAAGAATCGATGGCGATCTTGTCGTTGCCGGCGGCGCCGTTCACAAAGATATCGCGATATGTGCCGGTGTAGGTGGCGCTGGTCCAGTTGGTGTTATTGGTCACGACCAGGCCGTCGGTCGTGCGGGTGACGGTGATGTTGTCGTTCTTGGTCGAGCCGGTGATCTGGAGCTCGACCCCGCCGTTGACGGCCGCTTCCTTGATCGTCAGCGGAACAACCGCCGGCGTGGTGGACATCATTTGGCGGGTTTCAAGGTTCTCGAACGCGACGGTGTGATTCTTGGCGGCTTTCATGTTGCTCTCCGTTCCCAGTTGGCCAGGGCGAGTGGCCAGGAGAGATGTCCAATTCAATTTCGTGCGATGCAAATTGGGAAATGAAGGAGAGGGGAGACTGATAATGTCGCGAAATACCGAGGCGGATTCCCGTTGCTGCGCTATTGGTGCACCAGGTCTGTCATCCTGAGAGCGTGTGATCTTTTCAGCGTGGCGAGGGCGTCTCGCCCTCGCGAACGCGGCGGTAGCCGCAAATGCGAGGGCGAGACGCCCTCGCCACGCAAAAAATCACAGACTCTGAGCGAAGCGAAGGATCTCGATATCGAGTGCGACTCTCGATTCCCGAGATCCTTCGCTGCGCTCAGGATGACAGAACACCGCAGGTTTACCTGCAACTTCAATTATCGGACCACCCGTTACACCTTCGCGCTGGTCAGGTACGTCAGGGCTCCGAAAGCCTGGGCCGCCGTGAGGGTCACATAACCATCGTTATGACCATCGTTGCAGCTATACCCGTCGATACCCCAGGGATTGCGGACGACCACGCTCTTGGAGCCGTCGCCGTTGGTCACGATGTGATCAACGGTGTACGCGTGGCTGGTGACCATGTTGCAACCCACCGGATTGGTGAAGCACGCGGCGGTCACCGATTCGCCCGCAGCCAGCTGCGACGAGATCTGCGAGATGAGGTCGTCGGCGCTCGAGGCATCCCAGGTGTTGCTCGTGAGCGTGCCCATCGCGTTGAAAGCTTCGCTCATGTATCCGCCGTCGATCGACGCATAGCTGCCGGTGCCGGAGCGGAAGTACGTGAAGGCCTTTTCGATCACCGCGACCCACATCGAGTTGTCGGCGCCGAGGCTCGCATACGCGGGCTGATTTTGATTCCACGAGAACGTCGCGAGGTCGTTGTCCACGCGGACAAACGTCTTGCTTCCGTCGACCTTCGTGAACTGAACCGCGTAGGTTCCGTCACCGAGATCGACCACGCTCTGCTTGATGACGTTCTGATCGTGATCCGCGATCGAAGCGAGCGTCGCGAGGAAGTAGCAATCGCCGGTCTGGCCTTGCTTGATGTCGTCCGCGCTCGGCCCAGTGCTGCTGAACAGCGGACGATTGCTGAACGTGTTGTAGCTGTAGCTGCTGGTCGGATCGAAAAGGCGCTGACCGCTGAGCTCTTTGGAAACCGTCTTGCTGCCGTCCGTGAAGCTGGCGATGCGGTGGTCCGCACCGGCGGCCACTTCCTCCGCGCACTGGTCGAGGAAGCGTTCGCTGCCGGACGAGTCGCGCCACACCGAGTCCATGCCCTTCCCGCCGTAGACGAGGTCGGCGTTTCCGCCGCCGACCGTCACAATCGTGTCTTCACCACGATTGCCGTAGACGAGATCGTTGCCCGCGCCGCCGTAGATCGAGTCATTGCCCGAACCGGCGCTGATCGTGTCGTTGCCATCACCGCCGTAAATGAGATTCGATACGAAGACGTTCGCATTGACCGTGATCTTGTCGTTGCCCGCCCCGCCGTCGATCCGGATATCCGAATACTGACCGCTGCGAACGCGCGACCAGTTGCCGTTGTTCGAGATGACCAAGCCCTGAGTGGTCTTGGTAACGAGAATGTTGTCGTTCTTGGCCGACCCCGTGATCTGCAGTTCGAGGCCGGCGCTGGAAACGACTTCATGAATCGTGAGCGCCACCGCGGCCGACATCATCTGCCGGCCTTCAAGACTCTCAAACGCGACTTGATTCTTATTGCTGTACATCACGTGCTCCACTTCCACACGTGATGTCCAATTCAATCGGCGAGGAGGCAAATCTGGGGTTCAAATTTGGTTATCGGACGCACACACAGTCCCGATGATCACGTTTAGCGGCGTCCCGCAGGGACGGGCTCTGCCTTTCTCGGACGTGCAAAATCCCCGCCCCTTCGGGGCGCCGCTAAACGAGTTATCAGACGATGTGTATAATCCTGTTCGTGCGACTCAGTCGCGAGTCGCATGGTTCAATGGAGGATGAGGTGTACCTCAGCTTGAATATGCGAAACATGATGTCTACCGGCGTGCTCGATCAGCTCAACGTTCTCACTCCCGAGCAGGTCGAGTTCTACAACGAGAATGGTTACCTGCACATTCCGCAGATGTTCACGCAGGCGGAGACGGATGAGCTTTCGGAACATCTCGATTGGCTGATCGAGACCTGGGCGATCAAGGATCAGGGTTGGACCGGCCCGTGGCGCAAGAAGTACATGGACGCCGCGACGGAGAAGAAGTCGCAGCTCATCGCGCTGCACGATTTGTACTACTACTCCGATGCCTGGTCGCGAGCCGTGACGAAGAAGAAACTCGCCGGCGCGATGGCGGATCTGATTGGGCCTGTCGTCGAGCTGCACCACAGCACGCTGCACGTGAAGCCGCCGGAATCGGGACATCCATTCCCGATGCACCAGGACTGGGCGTTCTACAAGCACGCGAACGAGCGCTACGTGGACGTGCTCGTTCACCTCGACGACACGAGGCATGAGAACGGCGAAATCCGCTTCCTCGCCGGCTCGCACAAGAAGGGCCCGCTCGATCACATCGTGAAGGACGAAGAAGGCAAAGGCTGCACACCGCATCTGCCGTTCGAAAAATACAAGCTCGAAGACACGGTACCCGTCCCCGCCAAGCGCGGAGACGTGGTGCTATTTAATATTTTCACCATCCACGGATCGTACATCAACGTAACCGACAGGATGCGCCGCCTCGTTCGCATCGGATACAAGGATCCCGCCAACGAGCAGACCGACGGACAGAGCAAAGGTCGTCCGAGCTGGATCGTCTGGGGAAGGCGCCCGAAGCGCGAGGGACAACAGATCTTCCCGACTCAGTGACCGAATCCAACGAAAGCCCAGGGTGCTAGCACCCTGGGCTTTTTCACAAAGGGGTTTCACATGGGGCGCGCATTTCCGATCGCAAAACATCCCTGGAACGACTGGTACCACATCATGTTCCACACCTACGGAACATGGTTACCCGGTGATCCCAAAGGCTTTCGCACCCGACATCATCGTGGGCACGTCGAAGGCGACTATAAGAATCCGCCACCACCGGGAACTTACGACGAATTGTGGAAGCGATCGAAACATCTGATGAAGCGCGACCCTGTTTGGCTTACCTACGAGCAGCGGAAGCTCTGGGCCGTGCGATGCGAATGCCTCCCAATTGCAAATGGCGGTCATTTCGATCGGGTGATCCATTACATTCCGGAGCACGAATTGAAGGGCGCCGTCGTTTATCGCGCGACTGTCGATTCGGACGAACCTGTAGTACAATGAAAGCCTATGTCTCAAGCCGCACAGAAAACGTTGGCCGCCGCGAAGAAGGTTTTGGCGCAGCCGATTGACTTCGACAAGTTCCTCGAGCGCCTCGGACCCAAGGACAAGGTCAACGTTGAACGGCATGTCGCCGCGATGGAGGCCGAAAGCGACTCCGCCCATGCCGCGCTCTGGAAGCGGCTGGCCTGCACGCTCGCGACGCTCGCCCCGCACGCCGTCAAACTCAATGGCCAGCACAGCGCGCAGTTCTATGTGCAGGACGGCAAATACAAGATGCAGGTTTTCGCGATGGAAGATCTGCGCGATGGGAAAATCACGCTTTATTGCGGCGACTCGAGCGAGACCGCAAAGGCCGCGGGCGTCCTGACAGTCGGTGACGAAGACAAGCTCGAACTCTCCGGGACCAGCGCCGTCACGATCGAGCAGCTCGACAGCAAGTCGCCGAATCCGGCGCCGTTCTACAAGGACATGCTCGGTTGGAATCGCAAGGCGCTTCGCATCACACTGCCCGTGAGTGCCAAGCCGAGCGAGATCGTCGCCGCGGAAAGCTTGTGTGCGCTCTCGGCGAGCAAGTGGATCGTCGCCCAACCCGCGGCGTGAAGCGGCTCTCGTAGGGTGCGCTTCAGCGCACCGGTTATTCGCATTTCGCGCGAGCAATAACCGGTGCGCTGAAACGCACCCTACAAGAAATCACTTCTTCTCCGGTCGCTTCGCTTCGATCTGCTCCCACGGAATCACGCCGCACTTTTTCGCCCACGCGTTGTAGGCCTCTTCCAGCTCTTTCACTTTTTCGGGATGTTCGCCGGCGAGATCGTGACTTTCGACGCGGTCGTTGTCGATGTTGTACAGCTCCCAAGGCCTCAGCGCCAGCGCGACGATCTTCCACTGTCCGACGCGCGCCGCCCGATTGCCTTCATGCTCCCAGAAGAAATTTCGTGACGCGGGCAGCGATTCGCCGCGCAGCATCGGCGCGATGCTCTGGCCTTCCAATTCCGGCTGATCTTTCGCGGGTGTGCGCGTCGCGCCCGTCAACTCCATCAGCGTCGGCAGGATGTCGATGATGTGCCCCGGCTCGCGAACCATCGTGTTGTGGAGCTTCTGTGAAATCCCGCCCGGCCAGTAAGCGATCAGCGGCGTGCTGATCCCACCTTCGTACGCGGTGACCTTATGAAAACGGAACGGCGTGTTGCTGACGGTTGCCCACGGACGCGCGTAGCCTTTGAAACTGTCGCGCGTGCCGAGCGGCGCCGTCGACGGGCGATTGGGGTCCTCCGCCGCCCCACCGTTGTCGGAGATGAACAGCACGAGCGTATTCTGATCAACGCCGAGCGTCTTCAGCTCGTCCATCACGCGCCCGACGTTCAGATCCAGCCGCGAGATCTGCGCCGCGTAGATCTCCATCCGCCGGCTCCAATCGGCGCGCTGCTCGTCGGTCAACTGGTTCCAGGGCTTCACCTTCCCGCGATCCATCGGCGACATCGGTTGTTTACCGTCGAGAACGCCGAGCTCGACCATGTGCTTGTAACGCACCTCACGAATCGGTTGCCAACCCGCATCGTATTTGCCCTTGTACTTTGCGATGTCCGCTTCCGGCGCCTGGAGCGGCCAGTGCGGCGCATTGAACGCGAGATACAGGAAAAATGGCTGCTCCTTCTTCTTCGCCTCATCGAGAAATTCAATCGCGTGATCCGCGAACGCGTCCGTCGAGTAAAACCCGTCGTGCGGCGGAACAAACTTCTGATCGTCCAGCGCCATCGGCGTGCGCGGGCCTGTCGATTCGCCGCCGTAGTAATTCATCGCGCCAGGAATCAACACAAACGACCGATCAAATCCGCGATGCACCGGCCACTCGCTTGGCCGGTCGCCCAGGTGCCACTTGCCGCACATGAGCGTGCGGTAGCCCGCTGTGTGCAGCACCTCCGCGATCGTGGGAGTGTGCGGGCTGAGATGATCCATGTACGCGTCACTGTGTGCTGCATTTCGGATCCACGTCGCATAGTTGTCGATCATCGAGCCGATGCCCGCTTCGTGGTTGTAGACACCCGTGAGCAGCGCGGCGCGGCTCGGACAGCATCGGGCGCTGTTGTAGAACTGCGTCATCCGGATGCCGTGCGCCGCAAGGTGATCGATGTTTGGCGTGGAAATTTCCGAGCCCCAGCAGCCGAGGTCGGAATAGCCCATGTCATCGGCGAGGATGAGCACGATGTTCGGCTTCGGGGGCGCGCTCTGGGGCGCTGCAGAGACAGCGAGCGCGAACATCGACACCATCAACACAATCAGTCGCATGAATGTGACTCCAAACTGCATGAGCGAATCGCGAATGTTTTATTCATTTCGTGGCAAAATTCGGGAATAGACCGCGAGCCTCGCGCATTGCGAAAAGCATTACGTTTCGTCACCCCATCGGGTGATCGAGAATGGCCGGCCAGTGCGCTCGCGCACTGCGTGACGACTTCGCTTTTCCAATCTCCGCTCCTCGCGATACCTTCGCGGAGGCATGCCCATCTCGCGCGCGAACGCCGTCGAAAATGCGAAACCGCTTCGGTAGCCGACGAGCTTGGCGATGGATTCCACTTTCTGGTTCGTCGATTCGAGCAGCGCCGCCGCGCGATGCATCCGCAGATACGATACATGTCGCATCGGCCCGCGGCCAACTTGCTGGTGACACAGACGTCGAAGGTGCTCGCTGCTGATGCCGGCGATGTCGGCAAGCCCTTCGCGCGTCCACGGGTGCGCCAGATCGGCATCGACCATTTCCCACAGTGCGTGAAGGTTGTGATTCGCGTGAAAAAGGTCGCTTTCACCGATGCGTTTTGCATAGACGTACAGCAGTTGCACCCAGTTGTCGATCGCCGTTGGCTGCGCCGCGCCGATCGATTCGCGGTAGAGTCCGACGACGGCCGAGCGCAGATATTCGGCATCCGCCGCGATCAGCCGCGGCGTCTTTCCCGCGACCAGCGGCGCCTCCGTCGCCGACGGATGCCACCACAACCACGCGAATCCCCAGCGATGTTTTTTCAAGGTGTGATACGCGCAGACGTGATTGGGCGGAGAGAGATATGCCATCCCCGCCGTGCATGCGCGCCAGGTGTTGTCGATCAGCACTTCGCCGCTGCCTTCGAAGCAGGCAAGCACATGGCCAAATCGCGGGTTCAGGCGAACCATTCGGAACCCAGGTCCCGCGTCCGAAATCCCGGCAAGCCCGATGTGAAACGTGTCCATCAGCGGAGAGATCTGTGGATGGATGATCTTCTCCGGAGTGTCGTTTCCGACGATGTGCGTTTCACGAAGTTTTTTACGTAAAACTCGCATGGTCGTTCAGGGTGCTGGGACGATACCTTATCGCCGAGGCAAAAGTAAACGCCCATCGTCCAGTCTGGTTGGAGGAACTGTTATGCCCCGCCGAAAAGGATTCACCCTCATCGAACTGTTGGTAGTGATTGCCATCATCGCCGTGCTGATTGCAATCCTGCTGCCCGCGCTCAGCGCGGCGAGAGAACAGGCCAACATCGCAAAGTGCCTCTCCAATCTGCGCCAGATTGGACAGGGAATGGGTATGTACACGGTGGACAACAACGGCTGGGGCATTCCCGGGTTTATCCGCAAGAACCCCACCGGCGGTCGTGGGGAAGAAACATGGTTCACCATTCTCACGGCAAAGAACTACGTCAAGGGTGTGCCGAGCATTCTTGATCTGGTTGGAGTCCAACCCGGCGATGCGACTCCAGGCGACACCGCTTGGGACACCCCGACCTCGTGCCCGCTGGACAGCGTCTTCCGGTGCCCCAGTGCCGACGATTACGCCTACAGTTTCACCGATCCGGGCACGACCATTACCAGCAAACTGGACCGTCGGAATTCGTTTGCTTGGCGCCGGCAGTCGCTGCTCGTCAACACTCTCGCGTTCAGCCAGAGCAATGCGAAAATGGTCGATTGCTGGTACGCCGGCAACTTCATCCTGAACGCTTATGCCTATTCAGTTGCCAATGAGAAAACGCATCTTCATGACCAGGACGCGTTCCCGATGCGCACTATACAGCACGATCGCTCGCCGAATCGAATTTATGGTGGACCGCTCATCAAGACTTCGCAGATTAAGCATTCGTCCGAAATGGCGATGATCTTCGACGGCTTCGAATGCCATAACTACGAGACGAACAACATCAGCCTGCGGCACTCGCGCGGAAAGGTGTGCAACTTTCTTTTCGCGGACGGTCACGCACAGTCGATCACCGGGCGCGCGAAGAATGACGGCACGGTCGATACCTATGGCCTCCCGAATGGCCACACCAGCGCCAACAGCGACCTCCGTAGCGCCGCGACTTTGGTCAACTGCCCATTCCCCAAGTGGCGCCTGGACCAATGATCGCTTTATCGTTGTTGATCCACTAATCTTTTGCCGGAGAGTTTGTACCCGATGCCTCGCACACGCATTCTGGGATTGATCGTCCTATCGTTTGTTCTGCTGCTGGCACTCGCGACGCGCGCCGCGGAGCAATCTCCGCCGAAGCCGAACATTCTGTTCATGCTCATCGATGACATGGGCTACACAGATTTCAGCTGCTACGGCGGAACGCGCACGCAGACGACCAACATCGACCGCATCGCGAGCGAAGGCGTGCGCTTCACGCAGTTTTACGTCGGCGCGCCGATCTGCAGCCCCTCGCGCGTCGCGTTCACCACAGGCCAGACGCCCAATCGCTGGCACATCACGTCGTATCTCGATACGCGGAAGATCAACCACAATCGTGGCATCGTTGATTGGCTCGATCCGTCCGCGCCGTCGCTGGCGCGAACGCTCCACGATGCCGGTTACTACACGGCGCACGTCGGCAAATGGCACATGGGCGGAGCGCGCGATTGTGACGATGCGCCGCTGATCACGGCTTACGGCTTCGACACGTCGCTTACCAGCTTCGAAGGCCTCGGCGAGCGCATTCATCCGCTGTTCGATGGCGTCGATCGGCCCGGACCTTGGACGCCCAATGCGAAGACCGGCCATGGTAAAGTCAGCTATGTAGAGCGATACAAAGAAACCGAGACGTTCGTCGATCGCGCGTTTAAGGAAATCGAAAACGCGCAAAGGGATGGAAAGCCGTTCTACATCAACCTCTGGCCCGACGACGTCCACTCGCCGAACCTCGCGCCCAAAGGCATGCGCGGCGACGGCACTCCCGCGGCGAATTATGTTGGCGTGCTGAAAGAGCTCGACAACCAGTTCGGTCGCGTGTTCGATTACATCCAGTCAAATCCGAAGCTTCGTGATAACACGATCATCGTGATCGCCAGTGACAACGGCCCGGAGAAAGGCCTCGGTGTTTCCGGCGATCTTCGCGGCAGCAAGGGTCAGTTGTATGAAGGCGGCATTCGTCTTCCACTGATCGTCTGGTCGAGCCGTATCTCGAAATCGGCAGCGGGCACAACCAACAGCAAGACCATCATCACCGCGATGGACTTCGCGCCGTCGATCCTTGCGATGATCGGCATCCATTCCGATGTGAAGTACGACGGCGTCGACATGAGCGACGCGATGCTCGGCAAATCGATGCCCGAGCGCACCAAGCCGGTGATGTGGGTTCGTCCCCCGGATCGCCCGGGGCCGAAGGGACAACTGCCCGATCTCGCGATTCGAGATGGCAAGTGGAAGCTGCTCGTGAAACGCGATGGCTCGAAGATGGAGCTGTTCGACATTCCCGCGGATCCGAACGAGACGAACAATCTCGCGAAGAAAGAGCCGGAACTGGCCAAGAAGCTCGCCGACGAAGTGATCGCGTGGGACAAGTCGATCCCGCAGTTGCCACAGAAAGGTTGATCCACGAAATGTTCCGGCGCGACGGGACCGCGATCGACAGAAAATGACTCGCGGCATCGGGTAAATTCGGATGCGGGTTTTCCCCGTGCGGCACCTTCTTTGCACCTTCCATCCGCAGGTGAAAGAAGGAGCATGCAATGTCGATCAAACTGAAAGCCCTCGATCAACAAGTGATTGTGATTACCGGCGCTTCAAGCGGCATCGGTCTATGCACGGCGGAATCGGCCGCGAAAAGAGGCGCGAAGGTCGTTTTGTCCGCACGAAGTGAAAACACCCTCAACGATGTCGTCACTCGCATCAATTCCGTTGGCGGAGAGGCGATTGCCATCGCTGCCGACGTCGCGGATCGGAAGCAGATCGAGGCGGTTGCCGACGCCGCCATCTCGCGCTTCGGTCGGATCGACACGTGGGTGAACAACGCCGGCGTCGCGATTTACGGTCGGCTGGATGAAGTGAGCGAACAAGACAGCCGGCGCCTGTTCGATACGAATTTCTGGGGCGTCGTGAACGGTTCGCTCGTCGCTCTGCCGTACCTCAAACAAAACGGCGGCGCGCTGATCAACGTCGGTTCGGAAGTTTCCGATGCGGTCGCGCCGCTGCTTGGAATGTACTCGGCCTCGAAGCACGCGGTGAAAGGGTTCACCGATGCGCTGCGCGTCGAGAGCGAGCACGTGGACAAAGCGCCCATCTCAATCACGCTGATTCAACCGACCGCGGTCAACACGCCGTTCGATCAGCACGGCAGGAACTACATGGACCGCGAGCCGGATCTGCCGACGCCGATGATCGACCCGCAGAAAGTCGCTGATGCGATCCTCAGCGCCGCCGAGAATCCGACGCGCGATGTGAAGGTTGGCATGATGTCGAAGGTGAATACGTTCGCCGCGAAAAATATGCCGTCGATCGCGGATCGGATGACGGCCAAGCAGGTCAAGAACCTGCAGCGCGACGAGCCCGCGCACGACCGCGAGGGCACGCTCTACATTCCCGGCGAGGGCGGGCACATTCACGGGAACCACCCGTCTGCGTAGTGGACGAAATACCGTCCGTCATAGAACGATCCGTCGCTTGCGCAATCGCGAGCGGCGGATCGTTATGCTGTATCGTTGGCATGCAGCGCGACGGTGGCGGCGAGCCCAGATGAAGCGTCAAGGTTCAGCTCGAGCGAGCCGTGAAGCGTGGACAAATACGCGCGGGTGAGTGCAAGGCCCAACCCCAGTTTCCCGCCGGTGCGCGACGCGTCCTTCCGCCAGAACGGTTCGCTCATCGTCGACAGATCCTGGGGCGAAAGATTCGTCGGGCCGTTCATAATCTGAAACGAATTCCCGTCTTTCGTCGTACACACGATCGATCCGCCCGGAGGCGTGTAGGTGATGGCATTGCCGACAAGATTCTCGACGATCGCGGTCAGCAAAGTCGCGTCTGATGTCACCATCTTTGTGGGCGGGACGTCAACATTCAGTGCGATTCGCTTCGCGGCGATCATGTCCTTTCGCCGATCGATCGCCTGCGTGAGCACCTTGCTGAGGTCGACCGGTTCTTCGCGCGTGCTGACTCGCCCATCGCCGCCTGAGAGCTGAAGCAAAACGCTTGAGAGCCGTTCCATGTGCTCCGTGACCGAGACGATCTCTTCGAACGCCTTGCGTGTTGCATCGGCATCTTCCGGCCAGCGCAAGGCGACCTCCGCGAGCGCGCGCACCTCGGCGACGGGAGTTCTCAGCTCATGGGCCGCGTCGGCGTTGAAGCGCTTCTGGCTTTCGACTGCCTTCGCGATTCGCGCGAGCAGATCGTTGAGCCGCTGGCAGATGGGCTGAAGCTCGCGCGGCATCGTCTCAACGGGAAAACGCTGATGCAGCGAGGTCGCGTCGACCGACGCCGCGAGTTTCGCCACGTCATTGAGCGGCTGCAGTGATTCGCGCAATTGATAGCGCAGCAGCCAGACGGTTGCAGATCCCATCAACGCTTCGCATGCGATCAATCCGAGTGCGACAAGCATCAGCGCGCGATCCAGCGGGCGACGATCGCGCGCCAGGATTAGCTTCATCTCGGGTTCTTTCGGATCGTAGAGCGGCTCGATCCCGCGACTCGTCATCTTCTCGACCAGCGGGCTGAACCACATTGCAACAGCACGCCCGCCACGGCCGTCGGGGAGCGTCACGTTGTAGTAGAGCGGTTTTCGCGTCATCGCTTCGGGCGGAGGCGCCAGGCTCTGGCCTTTCTTGAAAGAGCGCGACCGCGCAAATTCCGAATCGTCAGGACGTCGAATGAGGAAGAACTGTGCGTTGGGGCCGCCATGAAACTCGGGAAGGCTTTCGTCCGGGAACTCATAGCGTTTACCGTCCGCCTCAAGTTCGACCATCGATGCGATCGCGCGGGCGCGCTCGACGAGCACTTCGTCGAACTCACGTGTCAACAAACGATGGATGTAGGCATAGAAAGCAACGCCGAAGAGCAGGCCGAGTCCGACAAATCCGAGCAGCAACGAGCGGAGAAGCTGTCGCTGGATCGACCGGTGGACGTTTGCGGACTCGCTCATTCGTGGCTCTCGACCGCTTCAGGTGTCGCGAAGGTGTAGCCCATTCCGCGGCGGGTTTGGATCAGCGAGGGCGCGCCGGGCAGATCGATCTTCTTGCGCAAGGCATACACGGCGGCATCGACGACATTGCTCATCGGCTCCGCCTCGGCGTCGTAGATGGCCGCTTCGATCTGCGAGCGGCTGAGGCACTCGCCGGCGTGCATCGCGAAGAATTCGAGCAGCATGTATTCGCGCGGCGAAACATCGACGTTTTTTCCGCCACGTTCAACCGTGCGGGCGCTGGTGTTGATCGCGAGATCACCAAATGCGAGCCGGCTTTCGCGCACGTCGTTGGCGCGGCGGATGAGCGCCCGCACGCGGGCGATCAGTTCGTCGATCGCGAAGGGTTTTACGAGGTAATCGTCGGCGCCGGCGTCGAGGCCCGCGACGCGATCGTCGACCGTGTCGCGCGCGGTGAGAATGAGCACCGCCGTTTTGTGTTTCCGTTCTCGCAATCGCGCCAGCAGATCGATCCCGCTCATGCCGGGAAGCATGAGATCGAGGACAATGACGTCATACACGCCGGAGTCGGCTTTCCAGAAGCCCTCGTCACCGGACGCAGAGGCGTCGACGGCGTAACCGCTCTTGCGAAGCGCGACTTCAACGGATTGACGGAGCCGATCGGAATCTTCAATGACGAGAACGCGCATGGTGAGTCTCCGCGAATTCCATCCCGCCGTACATCATAAGTTTCATCCGCGGGAAGTGTGCGCAGAATTCCGAAATGACCGGAGGATGATGGCGGCTGCTAGCGAAGAACGGCAAGCACGTACACACCAAGAATGATGCGATAGACCGCGAAGATGGTGAATCCTCGACGGCGCACCCACGCGGTGAACCACGCCACCACGCCCCACGCGACGAAGAACGAAACGATGAATCCGATCGCGAGGATGATCCAGCGCGCGCTGTTCATGTCGATCGGAGGCAGCGTTTCGCCCGGTCCGCCTTTTCGCAGCACGACAGTCTTCAGAAAGTCGTAACCGGTCGCGGCGGCCATCGTCGGGATGCAGAGAAGGAACGAAAACTCGAGCGCCGACGCGCGCGACATCTCCGCAACCTGCCCCGCGGCGATCGTGCTCATCGAGCGCGATGTTCCGGGAAAGACGGCGGACAGGATCTGCGCCGCGCCGATCCAGATCGCGCGACCGAATCCCATCGTCTCGACGCGATCGACCTTCGCTCGCTGGGCGAATGCGAGATCGACCACCGCCATCACCACCCCGCCGATAATCAGCGCCAGGCCCATCACGGTCAGGCTCTCAAGGTTCTCGCCAATCTTTTTGTGAAGCAGGAATGCGGGCACCGCGGTCACGACAAATGCGGCAAGCGTCAGCGTGAGTGGATGCGTGAGCACCGTGCGATCGCCGTCCTCACCTTTGGGAAAGGTGCGAATCATCGTGAGCAGCTTGCGGCGAAAGAAGATCGGCAGGCATAGGATGGCACCGAGTTGGATCACGATCGAGTACATCTTCCAGTAACCATCCGAGAGGTTGAGCCCGAGCATCGATTCGGCGATACGCAGGTGCGCGGTCGAACTGACGGGGAGGAATTCGGTCAGGCCTTCGATGATGCCCAGGAGGAACGAGATCAGATACGAACTCACGGCAGCCCTTCTGTCGGTGTAGTGACGTTAGGAATAGATCGGACGAATGGCCCACCTGCCGTAAGTCTAGACGGTGGCGCGGGAAAGTTAGTCGGCGAAGATGACAGCCAGATGAAATCCCTCCGTCGCTATGCGATTTTGTGCCCTTCCACCGCGAAGCTGCCGAGGAGGTAAGCCTGCGCCGCGTCGGTCGTCGTCGCGATGATGCGAACGCGGATCGAGCCGTTGTCTGCGGACGAGGGCAATGCGAGATAGCCAGTCGATGCGCCGGCAGTATTTCCGTCGAGCCCGGTCGTCTTATCACCGGACGCATTATCCACGCCGTTGTACTGTTCGCCATCGGTGAGCAGCCTCTCAAATCCGCTGCCGGTGTCGACCTCGATGCGCAGCGAATCGGACGACATGTAACCCGCCGCACGTTGCGACGCGTCGAGGCGAATGAGGATGTTACTGAAGCCGGTCGTGCTGAATCGCTTGGTGATCGAGGTGCTCGTGGCATTTCCGTTTGAGCCACCCTTTATTACGAGATGCCCGCCGCCGTCGTACGTCGCGGTTCCACCATCTCCGCCGACTTGCCAGCTCGTCGTCTTCGACGCGCTATCGTTGAATGTGTCGGCATGAACCGTCGGCTCGGGACCTGGATAAAGCTGCATCAAGTAAACGCCCTGCCCGGTACCTTCGAGCGCGCCGGTCGTCGATTGCTGAAACGCGATCCATTGTCCATCCGGACTCACTACGCCGTTGCTCGCCTCGAACGGACCTAGATCGCCGAAGCGCGTCAGGCGAACGAAGTTTGAGCTATGCGGCTTGAGTTGCAGCTTCCACAGATCGATGTGCTGGCTCTGGTGATCTGTGACATTCTTATCGCGACTCGATTCGACGAGCTCGAAGTTGCCGTCGGGAAAGATTCCCTCCGGTTCGTTGTATTCGCTGTCGCTCGTGCGATAGGTCGTATGCGCGTGGGTGGCGAAGTTGTATCCGCGAACGGAAGCTTGAGCGCCCGTGTAGTCGGCGTAAATGATCTCCTGATCGTTCGCGCGGAAATCCTGAGACTCCATCGCCGAGCTCTGACTGAACGCGGCCTTTTTGTGGACGAGAAACGGCGTGCCGTGCGGGCTATACGCGATGTCCGCCGTGTAAAGCGTCGGCCTCAGGCCGGGATATTGCCGCTGGTCTGCAACCCATGAGATCTCGTTCGATAAGCGAGAAATCGCGACGCCTTCGTACAGCTTCTGCCCGAGGCGATACATCGTGCTGCGATGCTGGCGGCGCATCACCCAAAGCTCGGCATCGTTAAATCGCGACGTCGTATCGTTCGTGTATGTCGCCGGCGCAATGAGCAGAAAGTCGCCGTTCTTCAAATACTGCACGCGAAGGATGTGCGGATTCTTGATGAGGTTGGTGATCTGGCGCGTCGTCTTCGTCATCACGTCGTACTCGTAAGCATTGCCAAACTGCTTATCGACGAACGCGATGTCGTGACCATTGGGCGACCACGCCGCGCGCGAACCGTCCGCGATCTTTTGAATGTTCCACGGCAGCTTATCGACAGGAAACGTCGGCGCGGCGCTCAGCAAGGTGCGCCCTTCCAGCGACTCGAACCACATCAGCAGCTCCTTTGCCGCGCGTGCCCAGTAGGGCGTGATCATGACGGATGTCACGCGACCCCGGCAATGCGGAAAGAGGATCAGGATTTTTGGAAGCGAAGCAAGGCGGCGGCGGTGGTCATCGCTCGCGTTGTTTCCTGGGGCGATGGCGTTAGCATCGGTCGCAAATGAGAAGAGCGAAATACTTCAATGGCGTGGCGATCGCCTTGGTTCTGGTGATCGGTGGACTCGTGTCGGCGGCGGAGCCGAAGAAGGATGCGACGCGGAACCCGGCGAATGTGCTGTTCGATAAAACCGGGATGTTTGTGAACGACGCACATGCGTTTCCGGCGGATAAATTCGCGTCGAAGATGAAGATGGCGAATGTCGCCTGGATCGGATTGCAGATCGACAATGGCGGAAAGACGCGCGAAGACAGCGCCGATGCCATCGCCAAGGGCTGGGCGGATCAGTGGCGAAAAGCCGGCTTTGTCGTCGGCTTCTGGGGCTGTCCGCGCGGCGTCGGCGAGCACGGCAAGCAGTCGGCCGTCGATGCGGCGATTCCAAACGTGCAGGCCGATGCTCAGCTCGCGGTCAAACTCTGTGCGAAGTATCACGCGGATTTTTACCTGGCAGACCTCGAGGATTCGTTTCAGAGTTACAACCCGAAGGACCCGACGCCGGCGCTCAATCGCGTCTATGTCGAAGCGTACAAGAAGGCCGCGCTCGCCGCGGGCATCGACAAGATGCCGCGAGCGCTGTCGAGCGAAGGCCGCATCGCGCTGGATATGAAGCCGTGGATCGACGAAGGATGGGACGCGATGCCTCAGGCCTATTGGAACGCGTACGCCGTCTATCAGCCGAGCAAGTGCGTCGACTTCTACATGGAGACCGGCTGGCCGATCGATCGAATCCATCCCACGATCGGCACGTTCACCAGCGAAGGCGAGAAACGCAACGTCTCGCTGGCGGAGTACGACAAGGATCTAAGGTCGCGCAAGACAAGCGGGTTTTCGTTCTTCCTGCCGGAGTCGTATCTGCATGAGGACAGCCAGTATCGGATGCTGGCGAAGATGGGGCGGAAGTGAGCTTGAGCGGGGACGCGATGGCACATCCATTGACGAACCACTTAGCTCTTCCGATCGTCTGTTTCGTTCTATGCTTCGTGGGAGCTTGCGACAAGACGAAGTCATCTCAGTTGAAGGGGGAATCGAACGCGACGCTCACTTTTTTCGCGAAGGCAGTGGACCAGGATGGAAATCCGCTACCCGGCATCCGCATAACATACAGGTGTGAGTCATTCCCTAAGGACTGGACGTTCGATAAGCGCGGCGAACCGTTGATTCAATCTCAGGTAACCGGTGTCAGTGATACATCCGGGCGAATCGAATTTGATGTTGTAGGCCATACGTTACGCCGAGATAGCGTCGTTGCTCCCATGGGGTATCGTCACTTCTACGAAGAGTTCGAGGGATCCGTTTCAGGCCGAATAATTCCGAGCACGTACGGCTACCTGCTCTCCTCATGGGGCGACTTGTGCTACAAAAGCGATAAGGATCATCCCGCTGTTTTCGTCTTCGTAAAGGATGGCGTGAAGGAAGTTTCAGCCCTTCCTTGTCGCGGTGGGTTCGACTCCGGCAACGGCAAACATTGGACGCTTAACAAACCGGCCTGGCCGAAGAAACCATCGTTGCCCGATGTCGTCCAGAAGCGGCCAAACACTCAACCCACAACGCAACCGTAGGCGAGAGAGCCGGCGAACGAGGATGCATTGCGTCAAGTCTGCGTCCCGCCGATGCGCTCGGCCACTTCATATCCAAGCAACCGGCTTTTCATCCAGCGGATCGCCAGCAAGTCGCGGAAGCTTTTAAAGAGACGGTTCCAGACGCCGTACTTGCTTTCGCCGTGCAGGCGCGGGTTGTTCGTCACGGGGATTTCGGTGACGGTGAAGCCTTCCATCTTCAGGAGCGTCGGGATGAAGCGATGCAGGCCGCGATAGAGTTTGAGTTTGTCGACGCATTCGCGCTTGAACGCGCGATACGTGCAACCCGCGTCGGAGATCTCTTCGTCGCTGAGCTTGTTCCGCACCCAGTTGGCGATGCGCGAGCTGGCGACGCGGATGAAATTATCGCCCTTCCCGCGCGTGGCGACGCGCGTTCCGCAGACGCAGTCAACGCCGGTGTCGAGTGCTTTTAAGAAGGCGGGGATGTCCTGCGGATCGTTCTGCAGGTCCGCATCCATCGTCATGACGTACGTGCCGCGCGCGGCGCGAAGGCCGGCGTCGCAGGCGGCGGTTTCTCCGCAATTCTTCTTGAGGTTGATGCCAACAACGCGCGGGTCTTGTGCGCTCTGCTTCTGGATCATTTCCCACGTGCGGTCTTTGCTGCCGTCGTTCACGAAGATGATCTCCGCGTCGATCTGCTGCGGATCGATCACCTTGCGGATCGCCTCGTGCAGCAGCGGAACGTTCTCTTCTTCGTTGTACGCGGGGATGACAATGCTGAGGGTGGGCATGATTTAGGTTTTGGCTTCGACACTTGCCGCGGCCGATTGCTGTCGGTCCCGACGACGCTTGCCGTAGACGAGCATGAGATTGCGCGTGTACGGCACGGCGGAGATGCAGTATCCCGCGATGCCGACGGAGTCTTGTTGTCGTAAGAAGTACGCGAGCTCGAGCAGCGCGCCGCCGAGCGAGAGCCACCAGAACGCGACGGGGATCTTCGATTCCTTGTGCTTCTCGGAATGCAGCCACTGCACGACCCAGCGCGCCTGAAACAATCCGAGTCCTGCAAATCCAATGATTTTCCAGAGCAGGTAGTTCTGCTGGAACGGCATGAAGCCGTCGTGATCGAGCGGGAAGGTCGTGGCCGCCGCGAGCGTGTACACGACGTAGATGGAAAGCAATTCGCCCATGATTTACGCGGGGATATCAACCGGTTCCCCGCGCTTGCGGGCGGATTCGTAGATCGCGAGGACGATGGCAATCGCCTTACGCGCTTCGACGCCGTTCGTCTCCGCTTCGCGGCCTTCGCGCCAGGCGCAGAGGATGTCGCTGAGGTTGTTGCCGTGAAGGTCGGAGGAAATGGCGGCGTTGTTCGATTGTGCCCCGCCGGCGGCTTTGGCATCGACCGGCGCGAGCCGCGCGATCAGTTCCGCGTCGCTGTCGCGCGCCTCGCGGAACTTGTACATCTTCAGGCCGTTCTCCGAGATCGCAGTGCCATTCTCGCCCGCGATTTCGAAACGCGCCGGCATTCCGGGGAACATCGCGGTTGAGGCGAGGATCGTGCCGAAGTGGCCACCCGCGAATTCGAGCGAGCAGCTCATCGTGTCTTCGGTTTCGATCTTCGGATGAATGCGGCTGGCGGCGTAAGCGCTCACGCGCTTCACCGGTCCCGCGATCCACTGCAGCAGATCGACGGCATGAACGCCTTGGTTCATTGTCGCGCCGCCGCCGTCCCATTGCCACGTGCCGCGCCAATCGACCTCTTCGTAATACTTGTCCGGCCGATACCACGGCGTGAACGAACCCGCCCACGAAAGCTTGCCGAAGCGGCCTTCATCCACCGCGCGCTTGATCGCGCGGTTCTCTTCCTTCCAGCGGTTCTGGAAAACGCACGCGAGCTTCACATTGTGTTTCGCGGCAGTCTCGATCATCCGATCGACGCGATCGAGCTGAATCTCGAGCGGCTTTTCGCTGATCACGTGCTTGCCGCGCTTCATCGATTCGATCGCGATGTCGTGATGCGCTCCACTCGGCGTGGCGATGTGCACGACGTCGATCCTTTCCTTGTCGAGCATCGTTTTGTAGTCGTCGTAGATCGGAACCGGCGGCGCGTTATGCTTTTCGAGCACCGATTTGGCGCGATCCGGCCTCACATCGCACACCGCCACGAGCTGCGCCCCCGGCAACTTCGGCAACACGCGCACGTGCGTCTGGCCCACCGTACCCGTCCCCACGACCGCACATTTCCATCGATCCGCCATGACCTTCGCCTGTCCTTCGTCCGTTATTTCTTCAGGTAACTCTTAATCGCATTCGCCACGCGCACGACCTGCTCTTCGGTCAGTGCGGGATACATCGGCAAGCTGAGGATGCGGGCAACGTAATCTTCCGTACGCGTAAGACGATCGCCTTCGCCGTAGAGTTCAGTGATCGCCGGCTGTTGATGGTTCGGCACCGGATAATGCACACCCGTTTCGATGCCCTGCTCCTTCAGCGCTTTGCCGAGGCCTTCGCGCGTGTCGTGATCGTCGAGGCGAATCACGAACATGTGGTACACGCTCTCGGTGACGCCCGGGATATCCTTCGGCGGAAGCGCGACACCGCGAACGCCTTCGAGTTCGCGGCGATACCAGTCGGCCGCGCGACGACGACCGGCGTTGAGCTCATCGAGCACGACGAGCTGCTCGCGACCGACGGCCGCCTGGATCTCGTTGAAGCGAAGGTTAAAGCCGACCTTCTCGTGCAGGTACTTGTCCTTGCGGCCGTGATTGCGAAGCATCGTCACCTTCTTCGCGATCTCGGGATCATCCGTCGCGATCGCCCCACCGTCGCCGTACACCGTGAGGTTCTTGCTCGGATAAAAGCTGAACGCTGCGTGCTCGCCGTAGCTGCCCGCGCGCTTCCCCTTCCACTTCGCGCCGTGCGACTGCGCGCAGTCTTCGATCATCCAAAGCCCATGCTCTTTCGCGAGCTGCTGAAAGCCATCGATGTCCGCCGGACGACCGTAGAGATGCACCGGCAGAATGCCCACCGTTCGCTTGGTGATCCGCCGACGCGCGTCTTCCAGATCGATCGTGTAAGTCTCATCGATATCGCAGAACACGGGCTTGGCGCCGACGTGAATCATCGGCTCGATGCTGGGAAAAGCGGTGAGCGAGGGCACGAGAATCTCGTCGCCTTCCTTCAGCCCCTGCGCGAGATGCAGCAGATGCACGGCGGCGGTCCAAGAGCTGCTCAGCACGACGTGCTTGCGCCCGAAATACGTCGCCAGCTCCGCTTCGAACGCCTTGCACTCCGGGCCGAGAATGTAATTTCCGCCGCGCACCACCTGAAGAATCCGTTCTTCGATGCGCGGACTGTGATAGCTTCTGGATAGAGGAATTTTTTCCACGATTTGGCCTCCGCCAATGCGCACGGGAAGCGACCTTGCCCGACGACAATCGCCAACAAATTTTATGATGCAACGATGAACGCAAGATGACGTGTCGTCAGCCGTCCGCCGGGTTGTTCGGTCATGAACTTGCCTGCCGTTGCTCTCCTGATCCTGCGACTGCGTTCACCGCACGAGCAATTCGGCAAAGGATAAGAAAAACCGTCCCCCGTTCAAGTCACGCGCATGGCTGTGAGCCGCGCAACGACGAAAGCTTCGATTGCGACAACCTTGGGCGAGGTCTCCACCACTATTTCCTCAACCAGATCTCCAGGCTGACGAGATTCGTGTCGATCTGAATGCTTCCGAACCCCGCCTGCCGCGCGAGTTCCTCCATCTCATGTTGCGTGTATGCGCGCTTGATCAGCATGTACTTGAAGATCGCTTTCACGAATCGACGGTTCAGCCATCCATGCCCGCTCGCCAGTTCGTTAATCGCCTCCGGCGAGACATCCCGCCGCAGATCGATGATCAGCGCCTCGCCGGCGGGTTTGAGCGTGCGGTGAATTTCCTGCAGCGCTTCAATCGGCTGGCTGAAGTTCTTGAACGCGGCGCGACAAACGATCAAATCGAACGCGTTGTCCGCGAAGGGCAGGTCTGAAGCGTTGCCCTGCTGAGGGTGGACGGCAACACCCTCTTCGCGAGCGTTCCTCTGAGCAATATCGACGCAGGTCTGGCTGATATCGACCCCCGTGATGCTGGCGGCGCGTCGAAGCTTGGCCAGTTCGATCGCCAGATATCCCGGCCCCGGGGCGACTTCGAGCACCGATCCGCCCGCGGGAAAGTGATCGCCGAGCTTGACCGCGAGATCGCGCAGCTGCGCGAGGTCCCGCCGCGTGAGGGCGGCGTACCAGTGCGCGAAAATCCCATCCATCCCCATTCCGCGATATGCTTTCGGCGCGTTATGCTTCATCTGTTACTCCATAAATATCTTATTTAATAAGATACTTTGAGAATAAGCGGGCGAGACCGGCATGTCAAACGACAAAAACAAATTGGTGCACGAGCTGAGCTACGAGGTGCGGCGGTTCATTGCGGGGGCCATTCTGTTCAACCAGCAGGTGGCGGATCGCGTTGACATGAACCTAACCGACTTGCAGGTGCTGCACCTGCTTCAGCTGGCCGAGGCGCCGATGACGCCGGGAATGCTCGGCAAACTGACCGGCCTCACCAGCGGCGGTGTGACGGTCGCGCTCGATCGACTCGAAAAAGGCGGGTTCATCAAGCGCCGCCCCAATCCCGATGACCGCCGCAGTCTGCTCGTGCAGATCATCCCCTCCAGCATCAAAAAGTTTGAGCCGCACTATCGGGCAGTTGGGGAAGGACTCGATCGCGTGCTTCGTGCGACCGATGCCAAGTCACTCGAGGCAATCCTGAAGTTTTTTCAGCAGACCAACGCGACGGCGAAGGAGGGCTAAGACGCGCCGGCGGGCTGTGCAACACGAGCGGTCAAAACGGACCCTTATCAATTCGCAAGCTGCGCGTCAGCAATCACTTACGAACCCACGCGGCTGGCCGTCAAAAAAAGCGCTGTCGCACCGCGTTGCATCCTGTTGCATCTGTTGCGGCCCGTGGTCGCGCCCGACCGAACATCTGAGTGTACCAAATAAATACCTAACCTTCAAGCAAAATCGCTGTTGGACTTTGGTCGTATTTCTAGGCCCGACATGCGGCGAATTGCTAAGCTAACTTGGGCAAGGGACATCAACTGGGCCGCGATGCGATTCAATCTTTTATCGGTTTCGGTCGTCCTCGCGTTGGTTCTCTTCTGCGGATGTGCGTCGCGGCGTCCGCAACCACTTCAGGCTCCGCTCGCGACGATTGATCGTTCAACCTTCAGCGGATCAGCGCTGAGCGGTCCCACCACCAAGCCCGTGAACGCGCAAGCTTCGGACCAGGCGCTGATCGCATCGGTCGATCTGGTCGCGCTCGACAACGTCCCGGCGATTCTGAATCCGATCGCGAGCGATGTTCGGTTGATCGCGAGCACGCGCGGCGAGGATGTGATTCAATCCAATGGAGAGCTGACTCAGCCGCTGCGCTGGTCGGTGGGCGATACAAGCGTGCCGCAGATCAAAGGTCGCTCGGCGGCGATGTCGCACGATGACTTCGCCTTGCCAGCGGGCGCATGCAAAACAGTCAGCGTGATCGACCCGCAGCGGATCGATCATCGGTTCGACATTCTCCTTCAGCAATCGGCAACAAACGCCGGCGGGCTCGTCGTCGCAATAGCGATTTCTGATCACATGAGCGCCGGTGACAAGCGCACGCGCGAGATGGCGGTGCTCAAGCCTGTCAAAATCTCGCAGGCGACGCCAATCGCGCTGCTGATTCCGTTCCAGTTTTCGAAGACGGAAACGCGGTCGGTTCTCATGACAATGAACGTGCGCCCCGCGACGAGCAAAGCCGAGGATGCGAAGCTTCTCGCCGATGCGTCGGCGGCAATCGACAAATCGCGCTCGATGGTCGCGAGCGCAGCAAAGTCATCGCCCGGCGCGCAGCCTTGGAGTGGCTACGACATCGCCATGCGGGCGCTGGATGATCCCGCCTCACGTCGCGCGGGCCTCGCATTTTTATGCCGGCGGGTGCATGCGCCGATCTGCGAGGATTTCGCGCTCGTTGGCGATGATGCGGCGCTAGATGCGGTCGTGAGCAAGATCAAAAACGCCACGAACAAAAGCACGATCGCGACGAGCGATGCGCTGGGTTGGATGTTCGACTCGAGCGCGCTGGGCGTCGCGGCGGATCTTCAATCGCAGGATAAGCTTCCGCCGGAATTGCTGGCGCTTCTCATTCGTCATACGGGACAAGTGGGCATGAACAGTGGTTCCGTCGCGGAACTTCTTGGAGCCACTAAGTCGCGAAAGGAATTCGATGCGCGCGTGCTGGCGGAGAATCTGATTTATCTCGAGGACAGCTCCCCCGCCGCGCGGGTGCGGGCGTCGGACTGGCTGGCGGCGCAGGGGAAATCGGTCGCCGGTTACGATCCGCTCGCGCCTCCGCGACAGCGTCAGGACGCGCTGCAGAAGATGTATGACACGATGAGCACGCAGGCCGTCGCGCGCGATGGAGGTCGGCCATGAGCGAATCCACGAACGAGCCTGCCGCCTCCATACCGTCGCCGCCGTCATCACCCCAGAAGAAAGCGGTGAAAGGCAAGTGGCGCCGGCGAATTCGTCGCACGCTGATCGCCCTCATTCTGATCGTGCTCGCGCTGCGTATCGCGCTCTTCTTCGCGATTCGCCCTGTGCTGCACAAAGTCGCCGCGGCGTACGATCTCGACATCAGTTTCGGCCGGCAGGAGATGACGCTCTCCGCCGCAGATGTCGGATTCTGGTACATCAAGGTCACACCAAAATCCGGCGGCCCACCGATCTTCTCGACCGACTATCTTCGTGGACGAATCTCAACCTGGGATTTGCTGAAAGGACGGTTGTACGTTTATCGCGCTGAAGCCGACGGCGTGGACCTTACGCTCGAGCGCACGAAAGAGGGTCGATTGCCGGTGCTCGAGCAGATCATGGCATCGCATTCCGCGACCCCTGCACCTCCGCCGAAGACCGAGCCAGAAAAGCCGCTCGACTTCACCTCCCCGCTAAAAGTCGAAGCGTTTCGTCTATCGCACGTACGCGCGCACATCCTTGATGAATCGGTCACACCTCCGCTCGAAGCGCTGCTCGCGATGGACGTGCGCGTGTCGTATCTCGGGCAGATCGATCGGCCCGCGCAATTCGAGGCCGACATCTGGAGCGATCCCGTCCTCGACCTCACTCGCGTGATCGGGCAGTTCTCGAACAAGGGACAGAATCTCGACGCGACGCTTGGCGTATTCGTTCGTGGCCTGCATCTCAAGCCGCTGGCGGGCTACCTCGCGACGGTTGGCGTGCGGCCGTACCAGAATGATCTTGGCCTGAAGATGTCGGCGACGCTGAAGACCGAGCCGTCGAGCGAATCGCAAGACGGCGTGAAGGCAACGCTGGCGATCGATCGCATCGATGTGACCTCCGAATCTCAGCCGGTGGCTTCGGTGCAATCGGTGAACGTCGAAGCTTCCGACATCGAGCCGAAGCTGGCGAAGATTTCGGCGATCGTGGTGAACGGCGTTCGCGCGCACGCGTCTCGAAGCGACGACGGTCTCATTCGCGTCGCAGGGCTCGAACTTGTCGGCGGCGGAACACCACATCCGCCGTCTCCACCGAGCCAATCACCCTTCCAGGTTTCGGTGCGCGACGTCGCCATTCG
The DNA here is from genome assembly GCA_025924315.1 of Phycisphaerae bacterium. GTDB lineage: Bacteria > Planctomycetota > Phycisphaerae > Tepidisphaerales > Tepidisphaeraceae > JAICIO01. The sequence continues at coordinate 3,217 of JAICIO010000068.1, read as the reverse complement.
CGATGTGCAGGCGGACCTGCACGATGCGGCGGTCTCTCCGCCGACTGATATGAAATTCGTTTTGAGCGAAGCGACTTCAAAGAGCGAGGGAATCGATCCATCGAATCCTGAAAGCATCGTGCCGATCAACGTTGCCATGTCCGTTCCCGGACTCGTGCGCTCGATCACGCTGAACGGCAAGCTCAAACCGTTCGCCGCCGACAAGGCGATCGACGCGACCTTCACGGCCGAGGGAATCAAACCCGAGGCGGCCCACGGTTACCTCGCGCCCTTCGGCGTCGAATCGCTGCTCAAAGACGCCCGCGGGGAAGGGAAGCTCTCGGCAACGATCCATCCGCAGTCGATCGACGCGCAGATCTCTGACTTGACACTTTCGGACGGCACCACGCTGGTCTCAATGCCGCAGGTGCAGATCACCTCGCTCGGCAAGGATCCGACGACGGGCCGCACGCGCATCGCCGATATCGAATTGACCGGCCCCGCGATCGATGTCACGCGCGACTCCACTGGTCGATTTACCGCGGCCGGGTTCCGTTATGATCCCAGCGCCATTGCACCATCGAAGCCGACTTCGCAATCCGTCGCTGTCGCGTCTGCAGCGCCGACGACCAAGCCCTCGCTCGCGGATTCACTACCGAAGATCCAGATCGATCGCGTCAATTGGTCCGGCGTGCGACTTCACCTGCGCGACGAGCAAACAAAACCGCCGACCACGATCGCCATCGATGACGCGGGCATCGAAGGCGCTGATCTCGTCCTCGATCTCACCTCAAATGCTCCCGCGAAACCCGGCACATTGAAGTTGCACATGAGCTCGCCGTCGCTCGCAAAGCAGTTGTCGCTCGAGACGACGGTGCAACCTTCGACGAAGAATCTTTCCGCAACATTTGCTGTCCGTGGCGCAGGAGTGAATCTCAGGCCGCTCGCGCCGTATCTCGTTCCGCTCGGCATCGAGCCGACGCTTCACGACGCGACGCTGCAAGTCGACGGGAATGTCGGTGTCGCGAGCGAACGGAATCGGCTCGTCGCGACGCTCGCTCTCAGTTCGACAAAGCTCACAGAAGGATCGGCAATACTTGGCGGACTCGATCAGCTTCACGTCGATGAACTGGCGCTCGCGAACGACGGAACGATCAGCGTGAAGTCCGTGGAGATCAAGCACCCGCAGATCGACGTCTCGCGCGACGAACACGGCGTGCTGAGCGCGCTCGGTGTTCGACTCGTTCCCACAACGCGCCCCACGAATGCGCGGACAGCGGTCGCGACGACCGCGCCGGCACAGCAATCGGGGCCACCGCAGGTCGCAACGCTCGACGAGTTGAAGATTGAAGACGCAGCGGTCAACTGGAACGATCGCGTTCCCAGCACACCTGTGGCACTGCACGCGCACGCAACCTTGCTCGCGTCGAAGCTCGTCGTCGGCAAGAAAGCGCAGCCCGCGTCCTTCCGCGCGACGATTGCGGTTGATGACTTGCTCAAAGAGCTCGTCGCTGCGGGGCGCATCGACGCCTCCCCGGGCGCTACGTCCGCGATCGCGTCGATCGACGGCAAAGGCATCGGCGGCCACGCGATCGCGCCGTACCTTCCGCCGGGCATGGAGCTCGCGACGCAGGATGGGCGGTTCAAAGCCGAAATCCAGGCGGATCTCAGCAAGCCGCCGCAAGGTGGGACCAGCGCGAAGCTCGTCGTGCAGCATCTCGACTGGCGCGATGGCGGGACGCCGAATCCACTCTTTGCATTCGATGCATTCACACTGGATGCGCCGCGCATCGACCCGGCTGCAAACATCATCACCATCAATGAAGTCTCGCTCGCCGGCCTCACAACTCACGCGGAGCTCGCGAAGGATGGATCGACGCAGGCGCTGGGCCTTGTGATCCGCCCGCAAAAGCAATCGCGCGTCGCGAAAGAAACGCTCGTGGCGAACAACGTGCAACTTGCCGCGGCGATGGTTGCACCCGCGAATGAAACGAATGTGAGCAAGCTCGTCATCGAAGAGCGTCGTCCGCTGCCGCTCATCACTTTGAAGAAGCTCGACGTGAACGTTCGCAGCGCGAAGGTGCAGAACCTCGCGATGCCGGATGCGGCGCCGCTCGAATTGCAGGACGTTCGTCTGCACAACCCGCAGCCGATCGTCGTCGGCGGGCCCGACGCCGCCAACGAACCACCGGTAATGATCGATCTCACCGGCAAAGTCGCGCCCGTCGTTGGCTCGTTCGACGTGAAGCTCGCCGCAACGCCCTTCGCCACTTCGCCGGCGGGCACGATTGATCTCAGCGCCGCGGGCATTCGTGGCGCCGGCGTCACAGAGCTCATCCCCACGCTCAAGAAGCAGCTCAACGGCGACGGCCTCACCGACGGCCGCCTGAGCGCGCAGCTGGCAACGCAGATCAAGTTCGATCGCAGAGGTCCTCGGGACTTTGATCTCTCGCGCGGATTCCAGGCCGACGTGCTGATCGACAAGATGCAATTCCGCGACGGTGAAACCGGCCCGATTCTCGCCGGCCTCGAATCGATCCGCGCGGATCAAGTTCGCGTCGAGCCGAAAAACGGCAGCGTCTTCGCGAAGCTCATCGAGCTATCAAACCCGAAGCTCACCGCCGTGCGCGACGCCGACGGCATTCACGCGCTCGGCTTCGTCATCCCGATCAAGAGCGAGTCCACCACGCAGCCGACGACTGCGTCCGAGTCGACTCAGCCTGAGCCCGAGCCAACCATCGCGACGCCCGTCGCCACCGCAGCGCCCACGACCAAACCCGCCGGCGAAATTCGCGTCGTTCGTCTCACGCTTACCGGTCTCGACGTGCGCGTCGAAGATCGCACCGTTGCTCCGCCGACAATCGTCCCGCTCAACAACCTCGATCTCGAGGTGCGCGACTTCACCACCCGCGCGCTCGTCGAGCCGCGGATGATGCACTTCGCCCTCACGATGAGCGCTGACAAAGTTCCACTGCCCGTGCCCGAGAAACAACGCGGCGGAATTGTCGGCGCGTTTGGCGCGATCGGCTCACGCGAGAAGGAAAAGGAGCCGACCACGCGCGGCACGGAAAATCGCGAGCTGCTCTCGCAGATCTCCGCGGCCGGGAGCATCGGCCTCTATCCGAAGCTCAGCGGCTACGTGAAGGGCTCGATGAACGGCATCGAGCTCGCGGGCTTTGAAGGCGAAGCGAAGCAAGGCGGCGTCGATCTCACCGGCGGTGTGTTCGACGGAACGTTC
>JAICIO010000067.1 GCA_025924315.1 Phycisphaerae bacterium | reverse complement strand
GAGGCGCCCATGCCACAAGTTCAGAGATCGCCTCCAGTGACCTCGGCAAATTATCCGGGATTCGTCCGCGGTTCCACCGACCCCTCGGCTCGGCAGGAGCCTCGCCCTCCCCGGATCGTCAAGACAAGGAACGCCCCAACACCGAGTGCCATCACTGCGTCCGGATACCGGATCGTCGGCACACAACCGAAAGACAACCCCGCCAGCAGAATGCTCACGATCGATGGCGCCTGCCACCACCGCACGAGGAAATAAATCGTCCATGCCAGCATGCACGTGACACCGATGTGCGAATCGCCCGAGAGCGCGTGATGCACGAACTGCGGATTCATCGCAAGCATCGCCGTCGCGAGCAGCGCCCATCCGCCGCTGGTCAACCGTCGCGCAACCAGAAACACCGCCACGAGCGCCAGCACCGACAGCGCCGGATTCACCCACAAGCTCGCCTTGTATCCCAGCGCCTTGTAGACAATCGCGATCGCCACCGCGAGGCCCGGCGGATAGCGCGAAATGTATTGGTCCTTCGGCGTCACCAACCAGTGCATCCCGATGAACTGCGCATCCGACTCCGCCTCGAAATACGTATGCCCCGTCTGCGCAAGCAAACTGCCCTGCGCGAAGTATCCGTTGTCATCCGGTTCCGTAATCGCGGGCGCAAAGTTGTGCGCGAGAAGCGCGAGGTAAGCGACGACAAGAGTGACCAGGCCAACCCACGACCATCCAGACGAGCGCAGGGGTTTCATGCCGAATCAGTGCGAATTTAACGGGGCGGGTTTAGTAACCTCTCACGGCTGCAACCAATCGGGTGCGTGACCGATTCGGCGGCTCGGGAATCGGATTGCCCACGAATCTCACGAATCGACACGAATGAGAATAGCCGCTTCTCCGCTGGATTCGTGAGGATTCGTGAGATTCGTGGGCAGCTTTGAATTCGTCGCGCCGCACCCGCCGAAACGGTCACGCACCCCAATCAATCTCGCTTCGCCCACACCCGCGCATCTTCCGCGAGCAATTCAGTGAGGATTGGCACGATCGCAGCATCGAATGTTTCGCTCGCGAGCGGACCGAACGCGATGCGGTTCTTTCCGTACTTCGATGCGCGCGTCGATTCGATGCAGAACTTCAGGTACTTTCGCGCCACCGCCTCGCCCTCCTTCGTCGTCGGCCCGTGCCATCCGCCTTCGCTTGGGCCGTAATACGACGAGTGCAGCACCGTGTACTTATCGCGGGCGACTTCGTGCTCGGCCGGCGTTTTGCCTTCATCGAGATACTTCGCCATCTCGAACAAATGATCCGCGAACGCCTCGGGCGTTTTGTGGCTGAAGACGAAATCAGTCGAGTGGTAATGCTCGCCGACGATCAGATCGCATGACTCATCCAGTGCTTTCCAGAAATCCGGATTCCGCGTTTTCCAGTGGTCCGGATCGACGCTCTGCTCCGTGGAATAATAAATCCCCGGCAGGGCGTGCCCGTCGCCGGGATCGTGCAGAAACCGGCAGATCGTCGCGACATGCTTCTGCTCTTCGATGTCCTTTGCGCCCGTCGTCGGCATCTCGTTGAATGCGAAGTAATCGGCGTTGCTGTCGAAACAGGTCTGACGAAACTCCTTGCACCAATCCTTCAGCTTCTCGTCCGGCGAATTAAGGATGCCCTTGTACTTGTGCAGATCGAATGCGATCGCGTACTTGAAGCTTTTTCCCGCGTCGTGCACCGCCTGCGCGGTGTCCGCATGAACGCGCGTCCCTGGATGGCTGTGCGAATAGATGTGCAGGAATTTCTCGCCGTTGGGCAGACCGTTCTCGCCGGACATCATCTTCACGATGTCCGGCGTGAATTGATAAAAGCAGGTGATGTACTTCTTCGAGAGCGGAACCGTCGTCGGCTGTGAAGCGCTCGTCGCGCCGCGAGCGAATTCAGACCCGACCAATGCGCCTGCAGCCACCGCCGTCGCGCGTAGGAATTCCCGTCGATTCATGATTGCCTCCATCGAACGGCGCTTGTGTTGGTGGCACAGACATTCTTGTCTGTGGTGCGGCGAGTAATCCTCGCCGCATATTCGGCCGCCGAGTACATCGTCCGATCACCGATCCCGGCGCGCCGGGAGTGCCACCGGTTGCGGACCTGGGCGTCAATCACGGCATGGTTTTCGTCGTCAGCAACTTGATCGCCATGTGCGGCACCGTCAGCGAAGCCACGCCCTTCTCGTCCACCAGAACCGGCTCGCTCCGCTCCAGAACTCCGCGACCATCGCGATTCCAGATCCAGCAGTTCAGCTGGCGCTTCGCAGGCAATCCGCCGACGGTCACGTGCTGATCGCCTCGGACTCGATTCAAAACGAACACCGACCAATCGCTCTCACCTTTCAGCGCCGCCACCCACACATCCTCGATCTCGCCGTCGATTTTCATCGCCCGCCAGCCCGGCTCGGTCGCATGCGTGAACATCCCGAGCAGCCAGTAACCCGGCTTGATCGGAAATCCATTTTGCACTGACCCGATCACGCCGTACCCCATCTTGCGGTCGTACCAGACGTCGTACATGTCCCACTGCGCCGTGCCGACGAAACCGAGGTTGATCGCGTCGAGCATGAAAATCCCGATCTCGAAGCTGTACACCGGTACGTCCGCCACCGGCTTTCCCGTATCGGATTTTCCCGGCTCGATCGACGGCTTCTCGCGAAATCCCTGCGCGCCGAATTCGGTGACATACAGCGGACGTCGTTCGCGCGCGGGAAGTTTCGCGGCCACCTCCGACACTTCGCGAAGATGCTGGCGAAACGTGCCGATCCGCCAGTAATCCCAGTAGGAGTGAATCGAGTACCCATCGAGCACCGGCGAAAGCTCATGGGCGATCATCTCCAGGTAGTGTTGCCATTTCTCGCCGACGAGATCCCCGCCGATGATCTTTACTTCGTCGCGGATGTGCTCCTCGCGCAGCGCCCGATCGAACGCGCGATACACCGCGAGGTATCGCCGCCGCGAGATGTCGTCCATATTCTCGTCCGGCTCGTTCTGAATCGTCGCAAATCGAATCGCCGTCAGCCCGTACTTGGAGCGCATCTGGGCGATCGTCTTCGCAAATCGCGTCGCCACATCGTCGGGATTCTGATAGCGCTTCGGTTCGTACCAATACTGAAGCAGGACCGACGCCCCCGCCTCCTGCGCGAGCCGAACCGTGCGAATCAGCGAATCGCGCATCCCCGGATGCTTTTTCGCGATCGATGCATCGGTGTCCTCGTCCCACCAGCTTTGCAGGAAAAAGATCCGCACGAACTGCGGATGCAGGTCCTTCACCTTCTTCTCGAGATCGGTGAGCTGGGTCGGATTGATTTCGTCCGGCGTGTTGGGATAGGCATACAGATACGGATTCATGCAAGCGCCGAATCCGACGAGCGGGGTGCCGATCGCGTTTTTGGTAACGATGAAATCCGCAGCGCGCTGGTGTGCGCATCCGGTGATCAATAGAAAAGCGACGAGCGTTGGGACGAGTTGCTTCATGATGCAACCTGCAGTGCGCGAAGATGCGCCGCGGCGGCGCTGAGGCGTTTGAGTTTCTCGAAGGCTTCGTCAATCGTTGGCGGTTCGCCGGCATCGGGCGCAAACCCGCAATCGGGATTCAGCGCGATGCGTTTCGGATCGACGAGCTTCGCGCCGGCGGCGCCGAACGCTTCGATCGCTTCAACTTCCTGCAGCTTCTCGCTGCGCACATCGACAACGCCCATTCCGACGCCAAGATTCGGCGGAAGGAGCTTCAGATCATCGACGCTTCCGGTGCCCTGGTAGGCGAACTCGAGGTTGATGCGATCGATTTTTGCATCTTTCAGCCGCGGGAGGATCGGCTTGTAATCGCCGACGACATCGCTCTGCCGCTTGTAGACGCTGTGGCAACAGTGCAGGTGCACCTCCGACTGCAAACCTTCGGTGATTCGATTGATCGCGGCGATCGCCTGCGGAAATTGCTTGTCGATGTCCCACTCGCGGCGAAGGCGCTCGTCGTGAATATCACTCGCGCCGCTCGTCAATCGCCGATCGCAGAAATACGTGAGAGCCGGATCGTCGAGTTGGATCACATCAATCCCGGCCGCCGACAGCGCCCGCGCTTCGGCCGCGAGAATCGCAGTCAGGTCATCCATGAAATGTTGCAGCGTCGGATAGGCGCTCGCGCTGTAGTCCGGATGCCAATACCGGATCGCGATGAGAAACGGGCTCGGCAGCGCGAACTTCGTGCAGTGGTCGGTGTGCGTTACGAGAAACTCGGCATCGCGCGCGAACACCGGTTCCGGCGCGCTCATCTTTCGAACCACGACGTCCGTCAGCTTCGTTTCACCCTGATGTTGAAATTTCCGGACGCGCTCAAACCCGCCGACGCGCTGCAGAAATTCGCCGACATAATGCCGGCGCCGCCACTCGCCGTCGCTGATCACATCGATCCCCGCCTGCTCCTGCAACCGAATCGCGAAGACGACCATTTCGTCCATGACCTTCGCATAGCGATCGGGTGAGATTTCGTTTCGGCGTGCGAGGAGATCGAGCAAAACCTTTGGACGGGGAAGCGAACCGATGACCTGGGTGAAGAAAGGCGGAAGTGCGCGCGTGCGAGCCGTCCTCATGCCTTCACACTACGACTCCGGGATGCGCATCGCAAATAAGAATGCGGCTCATCGCTTGCGGTTTCGCAAATCGACGCATGGTGATCCGCGAAACCGCAAGCGGCGACCGCGCGGTTTAAATTCATGCTGCGTTCTTGTCCACCAGCAGCTGCATATGCGGGAACGGAATTTCGATACCGTTCTGATCAAAGGCGTTCTTCGCCTTCTCCAGGTATTCGTAGCGGATTGATCGCTCGATCGCTTCGTCCTTGATCCAGAAGCGGAAGAGGAGGTTCACACTGCTGTCGCCGCACTCGTTCACGACCACCTGCGGGGGCGGATCGGCGCAGATGCGGCTGTCGTTGTTGATCAGCCCAAGCAAGGTTGAGCGCGCTTCGTCGATCGACGACTTGTAAGCGATCCCAATCGCGATGTTCACGCGGTTGATCGGATGCGTGCTGTGGTTGGCGACTTTGTTCGCCAGCATATGCGTGTTCGGAAAGACGATCGTTTCACCATCGAGATTGAGGAGGCGCGTCGAGCGGAATGTGATGCGCAGCACCTGGCCGAACGTGCTGTCGACTTCGACCCAGTCGCCCAGCTTGAACGGCCGATCCCAGAAGATCACCACGCCCGCGATAAAATTCGCCAGCGTCTCCTGGGCCGCAAACCCGACCGCCAACCCGATGATCGACACGCCGGTGAGCATCGCGACGATCGGGATGCCCATCTGGTTGCAGCAGACGATCAGCCCAAAACCGAGGATCGTCCACTTGATGATGCCCATCAGCATGTCACGAATGGATTCGTCGACGCCGGCCTTTTTCATCGCGCCGCGAACGACCTTGCGGACCGCGCGATAAATGCACCAGAAGATGAAGAAGATGAAGATCGCGACGATCAGCTTCGGAATGAAGCTGATGACTTCCCAGGCGAGTTCGGTCAGCGCGCCGATCCACGGGCCGAATTTCAGCAACTGATCGGCCGTGAGGATCTGCTTGCCTTCGATGACCCTGACGATGTCGATCTTGTCGTCGGCTTTCGTCTCCGCAGGCTGGGTCGTCGCGCCGCTTTCGGTCTTGAGCGTGATCTCCAGCGCCCCGGCCGACTGCGTCGTCGGCTGAGTGGTTGCGCTTGCCACTTTCACAACGGTTAATGGATCCGCCCCCGATCCGGAACCGGTCCCCGCCGCCAGCGGCGACATCAGCTGCGCCAGAATCACGAAATGCCCAACAAACCACATCATTCCAAAACCCCGTAGGGTCCGCTTCAGCGGACCGGTTATTCACCCGTTCAAAAAGCAAATAACCGGTCCGCTGAAGCGGACCCTACGGGAGCTTCAGTCGGTGGTTATTTCTGCGCTTTCGCCCACGCCCGGGCGTCTTTGCCGAGCAATTCCGCCAAGACCTGCACAATCCGATCGTCGAACTCGCGCGTCTCCAGCGGGCCGAACGACAGACGGTTCGCGCCGTACTTGCACGCGTGCGTCGAGTCGATGCAGAACTGCACGTACTTGCGCACGTCGTCCAGGTTGTATTTATCGGCAAGAACGCCCTGCCACCCGCTGTCGCGCGTGCCGAAGTACGACGAGTGCAGCACCGCCCACTTGTCGCGAAGGATTTCGTCGATCGAGGGATCGTGCCTGGCTTCGAGGAATTCGGTCATCTCAGATAAATGATCGGCGTATTTCTCGGGCGTACCGTGGTCGTACATGAAAATCGGCGTGTGATAATGCTCCGCGACGACAAGCGCGCTGGTTTCGTCGATCGCCTTCCACAGATCCGGCGTATACCCCGCCTTCCAGCGATACGGCTCAACGCCTTCTTCGGTGAAGTAGAACACACCCGGCAGTTTCTTCCCGTCGCCCGGATCGTAAAGATCCCGCAGGATCATCGCGACGCGGGCGTGCATGTCGGGCCGCTGCGGCGCCGGCGGGGGAAATTCGTTGAACGAGATGTAATCCGCCCCGCTGTCGAAACAGGTCTGGCGAAACTCCTTGCACCAGCCCTTTACGGTCTCTTCCGAATCCGTCAGCCATGTCTTGTACTTGTGCAGATCGATACAGAGGCCGAACTTAAAGCTCGACCCTCCGGTGTGAACCATGTCGGCGGCCTCTTTGTGCGCGGTCGTCCCGGGATAGCTGACGGTGAAAATATGCTCAAACTGCGGCCCGTTCGGTAACGCATCCGGCCCCGACAAGGTTGCGAATGATTTCTTTGAGAGTTGATAGAAGCAGGTGACGTATTTCTTTGAGAGTGGGATCGGTTCCGACGCTTGCGCGAAGAGTTTCGAGCGCGTCAACGTTGTCGCTGCGAGTGCGAGCGATGCCGTCTTGAGGAATTCTCGTCGATTCATTGCGATCACCTTTCGTATTCGCTTGCGGTTTCGCAGATCAATACGTGTCCGGCTGCGAAACCGCAAGCGACCACCCCGCGGAACGCAGTCGTTTGACACACTCCGTGCCACGCTTAAAGTCTCCGGATTCACTGGATCTGACGCATGAAAATCAGCCTCGAATGGCTCAATGAATTTCTCCCCGGCCCGCTCGACGCGCAGCAGCTGGCCGACGCGCTCACGCATGGTGGCCTGCCCGTCGAAGTGATCGAACATGTCGGCGACGACACCGTGATCGACGTTGAAGTGACGAGCAATCGTCCCGATTGCCTCTCCGTTATTGGCGTCGCGCGCGAACTCAGCGCGCTCCTGAACCGACCCTTCGCACTCACGGCCGCCCAGAGCGCAGTGCCGGGCGGCATCGAGACATCGAATGCCATCAAAGTTCAAATCGATGCGCTGAATCTCTGTTCGCACTACACCGCGCGCGTGATCAAGAACGTCAAAATCGCGCCGAGCCCAGGCTGGATGCAGCGCCGACTAATTGCCATCGGCTTGCGTCCCGTCAACAACGTCGTCGACGTTACCAACTACGTCCTCTTCGAGATGGGCCAGCCACTTCACGCATTCGATTACGACAAGATCCAAGGCCATCAAATCATCGTTCGCAATGCCAGGCCCGGCGAAACCCTCACGAGCATTGACGGCCATTCCCGCCGACTCGAGCCGGACATGCTCGTCATCGCCGATGCGAAACGCGCGGTGGCGCTCGCGGGCGTGATGGGCGGGCTCGATACCGAAGTTTCAAACGCGACGACGAATGTCCTGCTCGAATCGGCGAGGTTCGATCCGCTCAGCGTTCGCAAAACCGCTCGAGCGCTCGCGATGAAGAGCGACAGTTCGTATCGCTTCGAACGCGGGATTGATCCGACGCTGCCGCTGCGGGCGAGCATTCGCGCGGCGCAATCGATCCTCGAAACCGCCGGTGGGACGTTGCTGAGTGGTGTTGTCGAAGCGGGCAAGGCTGATACGGGGCCGAAGAAATTGTCGCTGCGCCTGGCGCGCCTCAAGCAAATCCTTGGGGTGGAGTTCTCTGCGACGCAGGCGACGGACGCGCTCAAGCGTCTGCGTCTCGAGCCGATTCAGAACGGCGATCGCATCGACGTCACCGTCCCGAGCGATCGCCTCGACATCAACATCGAAGTCGATCTCGTCGAGGAAGTCGCGCGCGTGATCGGTTACGACAAGATTCCTGTGCGCGACGAGATTTCGATTCGCGTTGCTCCGCCGGAGCCGGCACAGAAGACAATCGAGGAGATCCGCACGGTTCTCTGCGGCGGCGGATATTTCGAGGCAATCACCTTCAGCTTCATCAGCGACAGTCTCGCGGGCGATTTCCTGCCACCCGCGGCGCATTCGCTGCCGCGCGCCGACAGCGCGGTGAGAAAGGCGGACGCCATGCTCCGCCCGAGCATCATCCCGGGCCTGCTTGAAAGCGTCCGCCACAACGAGTCGGTTGGAACCAGCGGCGCCAAGCTCTTCGAAACCGGATCGGTCTTCTTCAACGACCCCGCCGGCAAGCTCGTCGAGCGCCGCGAGCTCGCGCTGGTTGGCTCAAGCGATCTACGCGAACTTCGCGGCGTGATCGAAGCGCTCCTCAAGCGCCTCAATGCGAACAAAAAACTTCAGATCGTGCCCGACCAGCACCGCGGATTCGGCTCCGCTGGTCGCATCGAATGGGACGGAAAAACCATCGGCACCATCGGCAAGGTCGACCAAGCCGTCGCGGACAAACTCAGCCTGCGCGAAGTCCCCGCCGCCGCCGAGATCGAGCTGCTTCCGCTTCTTGAAAATGCGCAGCACGTTCCACAACTCCGCGCCCTTCCACGGTTCCCGTCCGTTCGCCGCGACCTGTCGCTCGTCGTGCCCGAATCACTCGCGTTCGAGAAACTCGAGCAGCTCATCCGCTCCGTTCGGCCGGAGCACCTCGAAGATCTCGAATACGTCACCACCTATCGCGGAAAGCCGCTCGAGAAGGGAACCAAGAGCGTGACGGTCTCGCTGATCTTCCGCTCGCCGACGACCACGCTGACGAGTGAACAGGTCGAATCATCGGTGAAAGCCGTGATCGACGCGGCGATGGGCCAACTGGGCGCGACATTGAGGGTGTGAATGGTGAGGAAGCCAGGAGCCAGAAGCCAGAAGCCAGCAGGAAATCCGGCGCATCCTGCCGCTCTTCTCTCCTGGCTCCTGGCTACTGGCTTCTGGCTTCTCTCGTTCCCCGCCTACGCCGGTCTCACCGGCACGTATTACCAGTTCAACGACTTCAAAGGCGAGCATGTTTCGCACGTCGATCGCGTGATGGATTTTCAGTGGTCGGGCAATGCGCCGCCGGCGCCCGGCGCTCGCGCGGACGGCTTCAGCGTGCAATGGGACGGCGAGCTGCAGATCGAGCGCGGCGGCGTGTATGGGTTCGCGCTGCAGACTGACGGGCCGCTTGCGCGCTTGTGGATCGATGGGCACTTGATCATCGACGGCTGGCATATCAAAAAATCGCGCGAGTTTGCCGGATCGACTGAACTCACCGGCGGGCGTAAACATCGCATTCGTATCGATTACAACGACTCCTTCGGCCCGAATTTTCTGCGACTGCTTTGGACGCCACCGGGTGGACAGCAGTCTTCGATCCCCGAAGCGGCACTGACGTCGCTTGCGTCTTCGTGGGAATCATTGCGTATTCAGTTTTCTCCCGCGAAGACGCAAGCGATGGAGGGATATGTTTCCGACTCCGGCACCGCTTTCGGTGATCGCGGCGATGGCTTGACATACGGATGGGATGCGGACCTCACGTCGAGCGCCGCGACCAGCGCCTCACCCGCGCCCGATCCGCGATACGGCAGCTTCATTGCGATGAATGGCCGCCGCTGGGAGATCGGGCTTCCCAGCGGGATGTACCGAGTGCGGGTCGTCGCGGGCGGACCGGATTCGGTCGATGCCGTCTGCAACATCGACGTCGAAGGTCGCGCCGCCCTTCGCAACGTGACGACGAAGTTCAATCACTGGCTCGATGTCACGACGCGCGTCGTTGTCACCGACGGCCGGCTGACGATCAGCGCTGCCGAAGGATCGAAAAACGCATCGCTCTGCTTCATCGAAATCGAACCGACCGACGACAGCACGCGTCTGCTCACCTGGCTTCAGCTCGGGTTTTCCAGCGACAACAAAGCCGAGCGATGTCTTCCGCCGAGCCTTAAGAAATTCGGCTGGCGACAATATGTGCGTGATGGCGCGTTGCCGGAAATCGCCCTGGGCTCGCGGCGGATTCTGCTCAGCAATCCGTTCGGTTGCCTTCCCGACGAAGCCATGCAGTTCGACCAGCTCCTCGTCGCAAAAGGCGCCGGGCTTGATTGGATCGATCGCGATTTCGTCGCCAGCTGGAAGCCGATTACGGCCGCGGGCGTCGAGGTGATCGCGTACTTCGGCGCCGCCGATCCGGACTTCACCAAACGGGCTGGGCCGAACGCTGATAAAAATGCCTGGTTCGATCGTTTCTTTGCGTCAATTAAGCCCGCGCTCGACAGCGGGATGAGCATCGCAATCGACAGCTCGGTCATGACGCCGGAGAATTCGCCGCTCTATGAAGCGATCGAACGACTGCGCGCGATGAACGTGCCGGTCTATGTCGAACCTCGTCCAGCAAAGAAATTCCGATGGGCGACGAATTTTCCCGTAATCAGCGTCGACGCCTTCTGGCACATGTCCAACCCTGCCGAGAACACGGGCGCGATTCCGTGGGCGGTGCCGACCGAGGAACTCACGGGCGAGATCATCCGCTTCATTCAGTCTCCGCCGGCGGGAAAGAATTGGACGCAGCGCGATTGGTTCGCGCCGAACGTTCGCGACATCCTCGCGGAAGGCCACACCGCCGCCATCAGCTTCCAATCCCTCGAGCACGACGGCATCGATCCGTACAGCCTGCTCATCCCCACGTCGGCAACGACGAAACCCTAACTTTCTCCGTACTTTGGCATTGATGTTGCAGGTCAGTCGCCATGGAGGTTTAACAACCATGGCACTGCAAGATCTACGCAAGAATGACATGATGGCGCACCTGCTCGACGCACTCGAGCAAGGCAAAGACATCGGGCATTACGGCCGGCTCGTCTTCACGATGGTGGCGCAATATTTCCTGGACGACGAACAAATCGTGAAGCTGCTCAAGCAGGATCAGGATTTTTCCGAGGCGCAGGCGCGGGGCCTCGTCGAGCAAGTTCGAAGCCGCGGATACAACCCGCCGCGACGCGAGCGGATCATCCAGTGGCAGAAGGAGCAGAAGTTCCCCATCTGCCCCAGCGACGATCCGGACGCGTGCAACGTGTATCGCAATCTAAAGCTGCCCGAAGAAATCTTCCGCGACATTTCGCAGTATCATGAGGAAAAAGCGAACGCGTAGAGTGTTCGCAGGCCTTTGTAGGGTCCGCTGCAAGCGGACGCTACATGACTGGCATCGCGGTTGCAGTCCCTCCGATTGGAACACAATCACGATGGGAGGCGTATGCGACGGATGTCCACGTACACGCACGGCTGGATCGATTACATCGCTTCGGGAATCTTCGGCGCAATACCGAGCCTTCTCGGGTGGAAGGGCACGCCGAAATATCTGCTCGAAGGCGCCGCCGGCACTGCGGCGCTGTATAGCGCCTGCACGAATTATGAACTGGGCCTGTTCAAAGCCTTGCCGATGAAAGCGCATCTTGCGATGGACGCCGCATCGGGCTGCATGTTGATCGGCTCGGCGCTCTTGCTCGATGACGAAGAGCCGGAAGTGCGCTCGACACTCGTCGGCATCGGCTTGTTCGAAATCTTCGCGTCGCTGACGACGCAAACGACATCGACGAACGAACGCGGACAACGCGGCGGACAGGCGCGGCGACATCCGCAACGACGTCGGCAGATGGCGAATGCGCGATAGACAACGCGAGCACGCTCGCGGCTAAACATCAAGACAAAGAGGAGAACGAAATGTCGAAACACGCAGGCATGCACAAAGGTGGCGGAACGAAAGCTCGCGGGCGCACGTCCGGAGCGAGCAACACCCCAATGATCCAGGGCAACCAGGGAGCGCTCGCGCGCGAGAAGAAATTGGACACAAACAACCCGATCGGCCGCGGCGGCGGAAAGAACCGCGGCGACCGCCGCGACACCAGCCGCCCCTTCACCAACAACAGCCGCCGCCAACCCAACCACGGCGATCCGCTCGGCTCAGGCAAAAAGCAAATCCAGGGCGGCGGAAAGGCGCGAAAAGGCGGCGGGAAACGCGAGAAGGGCACGTACGATCACTGATATCGTGAATTGACACGTGTAGCCGCGGACGCAAGTCCGCGGGATTGTGCGCACAGTCCCGCGGACTCGCGTCCGCGGCTACATGAGGATTACTCCAGCACCACAAACTTACTGCGCACCTGCTGCCGCACGTACGTGCGCGTGATGTCGACGGTCCCTTCATGCTCGAACTTGCCGTGCGTCGCCAGCCACTTCTGGCCTTTGGCGAAGAAGTCGTCGAATTCGTGTGGCGCCATCTGCTGCGCGAAGTACGTGTCGCGACGAACCGGAATGATTCGGCAGAGGGCATCGCCCTTTTTGATTTCGATGCGCTTCTCGCCTGGATCGAGTTCGACGACGCAGTGCCAGGGGTAGCTGGCCGGATACCAGTCGGTGTCGATGAGGGCGGTGATTGCGCGCCATGGCCGCTGAAGATTTGGCACATCGGTCATGAGCAGCAGCTCGTTCGGATCGCTTTTGAGGAAGAGATAGCTGCTGATCTTCACCTGGTTGCGGATGGTTTCGTAAACGTTGTCGGTAATGACGTGCGGAAGTTTTTGGCCTTTTTCCCAGAACCACGCGTATTGCTGCGACAGCGGTTTGCCTTCGCCGGCGTCCGTTGAGGCGTAATCAAAATCGCTGTCGATGACGACGTCCTTTTCGACTTTCCAACCGCTCTTCGATCGCAAGAAGGTCACATCAAAATTCGCGAGAAGATCGAAGCCGAACGCATTGGCGGCGCGGATGGGTGGACATTCTTCGGGCCAGCCTTTGCCGGCGCCGCGCTTGATGTAGATATCCTTCGCGGGTGCCGGGTCAAAGAGTTCTTGGCGGAACTTGAAGTAGTGGAGCATCACGCGCTAAAGATACGGGCGGCATGTGGAGATGTCATGCCAAGACGAACCCGCGGAGCTGCGCTCCGCCGCTAATTATGGAGATGACCCTTCTCTCCTATTTAGCGGCGGAGCGCAGCTCCGCGGGTTTGACGTAATACTGTCTACTCCGCCGTCTTCTTCTTTTTCTTCTTCGAACCGGATGACTGCGACTGCTGCGCCTGATCGGCGAGCTGCTGTCGCGCCTGAACGGCGTCGTCCTGCTCGAGCGGGGTAATGCAGCTTCGCGGAAGCGCCTGGGCGAGCTTCTGACTGTTCTGGAGCGACTTGTCGTCTGGCAACGTCTTGGCCAGCTGCGCGGCCCTCGCTTTGAGCTGCGCGAACTTTGCGTCGTCGGCGATCGGCGGTTTCACGTTTTTGTCCACGTCGGCGCCAAGTTCTTTGACACGCTTGTCCGCCGCCTGGACTCGGCTGGCGAGCGTCGGGTGATCGCTGGCGAAACCTGGCGTGGTATCGAGGCCCATCTTGATCATCTGCCGGAAGAAGTCTGCGAAGTGCTCGGGGCGCCAACCCGCGACGGTATAGAACTTGAACCCGTATTCGTCCGCCTGCGCTTCATCCTTGCGCGTGAAGCCCATGTTGAGGAATTGTCCGCCCGCGGCGCCGACGCCTGCGCCCGCGGTCGCGCCGGCGAGCTTGTTGTCCTTGCCGCCCAGCGCATACCCCGCCGCGCCACCCACCAGAGCGCCGGCCACCAGCGTTTCCATCTGATGCTGCATCCCCTGCGCGACGTGACGGCAATACACGTGGCCGTACTCGTGCGCCATCACCGCGGCAAGCTCATCTTCGCTCTGGCACTGCTGAAACAGCTCGTTGTAAATGTACATGTGCTCACCGCCGGTGGTGAAGGCATTGAGCGTCTTGCTGTTCACCAGGTGAAATTTCATCTGGTCCGAGAACATCCACTTGTTGTCCTGGCTCTTGTCGAAGTGCGCCGGCGGACCGATGTGCTGCGCGTCGAGCTGTTTCGCCGCGGCGATAATTCGGTCGCCAACCGACTGGAGATAGTTGGTCAGCTCCGCATCTTCCATCACTGCCGGCTGAAGCGCCTTATGCTCGTCCGCGGCCTGCGCCATGACGCTCTGATCCTTGGGCTGAAATAAAGAGCAGCCAGTCGAGCAGAGCATCAACATTGAGAGGCACGGGACGCAAAGCAAACGGACGATGATGTGTTTGTTCATAGGAGGCTCGCTATGTGATTGACGCTCAAATGTAACCAAGGTTTGGAAATCCGTCACCCCACAACTCCGAACAGCGGGCTTGCCACTACAGTGGCAAGCATTTTCACGATTCCAAACGTCGCTTCGAGAATCTCGCACTCGCCCCGCTCGCAAGCGCCAAGCTGAACGTCACCACCCCCGCGACGGCGTAAATTGAGGCGTTCATATTCCCCGGCGCGAGCCATTGCGTGACAAACGCGGCCCCCGGCCCGAGCACAAACCCGAGGCCGATCAGCGCCTCGTGATAGCCGCCATGTTCCGTGCTCCCCTCGCTCAATACCATCCCGAAATACAAACTCGCCGCGTAAATCATGCCCATCGCGATTCCCAGCACGACCTGCGCGATCACGATGCACGAGCGGTCGACGGTCGCGCTCGCCGCTGTCCACTGCGACGGCGGCAATGCGATCGCGAGGAACGAAACCAGCAACATCAGGCACGCCAGCAAGAGCAACTTCGGCCGCGTGTGCCAGAAGATCGTGTAGCCCAGAACGACAAACGCCGCGCAGCGCACCAGCAGCCAAATGCTCATGAGCGCCGTCTGCGCGCTCACGCTGAGCGCTTGTACGGACGGCAGCGTCGGCATCATCGACACGAGCGCATTCTGCGCGACGTACATCGACGGCAATGAAATTCGCGAGAGCCACAGCGCCAGCGTGCGTTGGCGGCGCAATTCCAGTTCCGCATGCGGATGCTCATGCGCGGCTTCGCCGACGCGCGCTGCACTTTGAGCAATGATCTCATCCGGATCATCGCCGAGCCAAAGGGCGATTGCGGATAACGCGTGGACGATCAGTGGAATCGCGAACATTCCGGTGGGCCAGAAGTGCACAATCGTTCCGGTGAACGCGAACATCATGAAGCTCGCGCCCGACCAGACAAAGTTGTACAGCCCGATGCGACGCGAAAGCGTCGCGCTTGATCCGCAGCTCGACACGCGGCTCTCGAGCATCGGCCAGTTCATCGCGATGATGAACGCATACAGCAGCAGCACGATCGTAACGAAGAAGTTCGATGGATGAATCGCGGGGACCAGCACCACGAGCGCCATCGCGATATTCACTGCAATTAATGCACGGCGCTGACTGAATCGCTCGACGAGCGGATGCGCGAGCATCGCGCCGATCGTGTAGACCGCCCCTTCTCCCATCGCGAGCAGTAAATTCGCGCGAAGCCCCCAACCGAGCCGGTTGTGCGTGAAAAAGAAAATCCCCATCGTCAGCAGCGGCTGACCGATCGAGCACAAATACTCGACGAGGAAATAAATCAGCAGCCGCGAGTGCTCAGACCGCGCCGCCGCAGAATTCTTCTCGGACATCGTGCGGGAATGATAGTGGAGTCGTCCCAAATTGCGCATTGCGCGGCGCTGTCATTCTGAGCGGAGCGAAGAATTTCGATATCGAACGCGTGTTCCCATTTCGAGATCCTTCGCTTCGCTCAGGATGACCGTGGGACGCCTGGTGAAACTCGCAACGTCACAGCGAAATCGTGTCGCGGAAAAACTTTTTCTTCGCTCGTGAATACATCTTGCATCGTGACTGCACCATCGAATCCGCGGCGAAAATCGATCTTCTTGGCGCATGAAATTGTGTCGGTGTCGCGGCGTCTCATCTGTCGCCGTGAAGAAGCTTTCGTTCGCCGGTCGATGCTGGTGAGGATGCGGCTCACGGAGTGAGTTGAACGAATAAAAGTTGTTGGAGTTTTGTCATGATGGATCGCCTGAAAGGAAGAATGGATCGCTGGGTCGAACAGGAATTGTTTGAAGAGGACGTGCGCGCGGTTTTGCGCATGATGCGGCCAAATTCGCGCGAGCGATTATTGGGTTGGCAGGAATATCGAACCGGCAATAAACATTTGCGAATCACCGTCTCCTGGGACGATGAATATGGATGCGGCAACGCATCCGAACCGTTCGCAGTGCCGAATCTCGCGGAAGTGCTTGAAACGCTGCTGATCGGGTCGGTGAAGGACCAGGATGACCTGGAAGCGGGCGAAGAATTCGCACTCTATCGGACCGTGGTCAAAAGCCTGTACGAGCGCCTCCGCGAAATGGAATCGTCGTATCAGTAAATGTTGTATGGCAGGAGTTGCATGACGAGAGGGAAACGCAGCACGAGACGAGCAAATACGCCGGCGCCGAAAAAGCGCCGCACGCGCAACGACCGCGCTTATGCGCAGCAGCTGCTGGCGCGGCTGAAGGAAGGCGAGGACGTGCGCAAACGCAAGGCGAGAAGAGTGCGCGCCGCCATCAAAGTCGGCGTTTACGAAAACGAGCTGAAGTTCAAGATCGCGATGGAAAGATTAGTAAGCGAATTACGGTGAGCCACGCACCCCTCTCCTATTCTGGGAGAAGGGTCAGGGTCAGAGATCTAGCGCCTGGCGGGTTTGAATTTCAGCACGGCTTTCGGTGCCGGCTTCGGTTTCGCCTGGAGGTAGACCACTCCGAAGCCGAGGAAGTCGCCGCGGTCGTCCTCACGGCCACAGATTCCGATCATCGGGGTTCCATCGCCGCCGAAGGTGGTTTCGTTCCCGTGCTTTGTACCGATGGTGGGCGTTCGCTTGATCTGCTGCGGGTTCAGACGTCCATTCTCGATTCGCATATAGTCGATCGAGATAGAATCGAATCCCATCCCGCTACAGGCGCGAATGGTTCCGATGGCGTACCCATCCGGCGCTTCCAATTCGGCGACCCGATACGTCGAGCGTCCATAGCCCTTTCCGCAAACCTCACCCGTGTGCGTCAGATAAATCGGCTGGACGTACTTGAACACGTCCATGTCGTTGAACTTGCCCACCCCAGTCGCAACCCGATCAGGATTCCGTTTGGCGAAACGTCTTCGAACGGCGTAGGCGAAAAACCGCCGCCACCGATGATGGAACTGAGCTCATAGGTGTGAGCCATTACCGCCTGCGCAACCGTTTCCGCCATCATCGCGTTCAGGGCTGTCGTATGAGCGTCCGCTTTCGGCGCTTCCGATGACTCTGCGACGGATTCCGTGACGGGGGAAGGTAGCGTCGTTGCCGGCGCGGGTGGGACAACGGTTGGCGTCGGTTGAGAGGGCGCAACGCTCGCCTCGCTTGGCGCCTCCGGTGAGCGCATGAACACTACAACCAGCAGCGGAGCAATGATGCACATCGCGATCGCGGCGATGTAAACGGTCTTCTTCTGTTTCGTGGGAATTTCCATGCGCCCTCGGAGTCGTATCGGCGCATGTCATCTTTGAATTAAGTCGCTACTTCGCTGTGGGCTCTTTTTCGCCGAAGAGCGCGGTGATGAAGCGTTCGGGGTCGAAGGTTTCGATGTCCTGTGGCGTTTCGCCGAGTCCCATAAACTTGATCGGAATGCCGAGCTGATCGCGAATGGCGACGACGACCCCGCCCTTCGCGGTGCCGTCGAGTTTGGCGAGGAAGATGCCGTTGATGTTGATCGCTTTCGTGAAGTGCTGGGCCTGCGCGATCGCGTTTTGCCCGCTGGTCGCGTCGAGCACGAGCATCGAGACTTGCGGCGCACCCTCGATGCGCTTGGCGACGACGTCGCGGATCTTGGTCAGCTCGCGCATGAGGTGATCCTGCGTGTGCAGACGCCCGGCGGTGTCGACGATGAGCACGTCGATGTTGCGCGCCTTGGCGGCCTCGCACGCGTCGTACGCGACGGCCGCGGGATCCGAACCCATCTTGTGCTTCACGATTTCCACGCCGATGCGCTCGGCCCAGATGGTGAGCTGATCGACCGCGGCGGCGCGGAAGGTGTCGCTGGCGCACACCATCACTTTTTTCTGGTATTCGTTCTTCAGAAGCCAGGCGAGCTTGGAGATGCTCGTGGTCTTTCCTGCGCCGTTAATTCCCGCGACGAGAATTACCGTCGGGCCGGACGGCACGAAATGCAGCTCGCGATCCTCTGCGGGGAAAAACGACAACAGCTTCTTCCGCACGATCTCTTCAGCTTCATTCGCATTGCGAATCTTGCCCAGCCGCCACTGCTCCCGGATCGCGCCCTTCAATTCTTCGACGCGCTTCACACCGATGTCCCCGCGAATGAACTTCGATTCGAACTCGTCGAGCCACGCATCATCGATCTGCCGGCCGGGCACGAAGAGCGTGCGGACGTCGGTATTGAGAACGTCCGCTGTCTTCTTCAGTGCGCCTTTGAGTTTGTCGAATGATTTGGAGAAAAATCCCATGGCGGATCAGAGGTCAGAGGTCGGCGATCAGACGTCAGAAGAGGAGTCTGGCTTCTGGCTACTGGCTCCTGGCTTCTCTTCGGTCAGCGTCTTCACTTCCTTCAGAACCGCATCCAGCACCCCATTCACGAAAGATGGGCTTTGCTCGGTGGAGTAATTCTTCGCGAGTTCGATCGCTTCGTCGATGACGACCTTCGGCGGGGTTTCCGTGTGCGTCAGCTCCCACACCGCCAGGCGGAGGATGTTGCGGTCGACGCCCGGCTGTCTTCGCGGCGGCCATTGGGGCGCGAGTCGCAGCACCCAGTTGTCGGCGACCTCGCGATTGCTCCAAGTTCCGCCGGCGATTCGCATCGCCTCGCGCGACAGCTGATCGTCGTTCGCATCGTGAGTGACCTGCTGCGCCATGGCGAGATCGTTTTCGCCATGCGCATCCCAGGCGAAGAGCACCTGCAATGCCAGTTCTCGAGCTTTACGTCGGTTCAACATCGGAACGCAATTATGAGGGATGAAGGATGAATTATGAAGGGAGGAATGAAGCTGAAACCTACTGGCTTCTGGCTCCTGGCTTCTGGCCTCTTTTCCCTCGAAAGAACTCGCGAATCTGGTCCTCTGTAAAATTCGCGTCGTTCTTCACGCTGTGAATGACACTATAGCCGCGCTGGAGCAAGTTCTCTGGAGAATCCGCCAAACCCTTGTAGCGAATGCCGAACGCCTCATTTCGAGCGACGAAACTTTTGAAATCCATCCCCACTGCCCGCGTGTAGATGCCGACCATGACATCTTCGGGGCAGTCGACCGAAAGCCACCGCGAGGGGTTGTCGAGATAACCGGCGTCGTTCATGCGACGCAGCAGTTCGCCCGAGACGGCATAAGCCCCACCCAGACAATGCTCGCCATATTGATAGCCGCTTTTTCGCGCGATCCCGATGTGACGGCTGATCATGGCGCGATCGTCGTTCGACACTTTGTACTTCAGCGATTGCAGAAATGATCCCGGCTCGTGCAGCGCCTTCACCGTTTTCGCGTTGTAGGAAATATCGCGCGCGTCGCCGTTGGGAGTTTTATCGTACGCGCCCATCATCCCAACATTCGGGAAGGTATCGATCACCGATTCGATCTGCTTGAAAAACGGCGCGATGATGAGCGCATCGGTATCGAGCTTCAGCACGAACTTCACATCCGGCGAATTCTTCGCGATCCACGCGAACGCGGTTTGGATGGCGGCGCAGATGCCTTTGCTTTTCGTGAACCTTTGTGCCGCCGCGCCGTGACGCGGATGGTGCAAGTTCACCGGCTTAAGTTGTGGTGGAAACGAGAGCCTTGTTTCGAGATGCCGATCCTCCGCGGCGTCGTCGATCATCACGAAGATCGCGGGCTCGGGCGCGTAGGCACCGATGCTGTCGATCAAATCTCGAGTGCGCTCAATCTCCTTTTCATCCGGACCGACGGCGAGAGCGATCGCGTAGAGCGGCGAGCTCACTTGGCGCTCCTGATGCGATGGGCCAGTTCGATCATGCGGAGCGCGGCGTCGGCGGCGTTTTCGCCGGCATGGCTGTGCGATCCGCCGGCGCGCGCCTGGGCTTGCTCTTCGGTGTTGGTGGTGAGAACGCCGAAGATCACCGGCAGGCTTTCGGAGATCGCGACCTGCTGGATCCCGCGCGCGGCTTCACCGGCGACGTAATCGAAATGTGGCGTATCCCCGCGAATGACGCAGCCGAGGCAGACGATCGCGCTGAACTTTTTTGTTTCAGCGAGCAGCTTGGCGGCCGTGGGAAGCTCGAAGGCCCCGGGAACCATGTGCAACTCGACCTGAGAATCGTCGAGGCCGTGCTTTTTCAATCGCGATAGACAGCCGTCGATGAGCTTGTCGACGATGTGGGCATTGAATTCCGATGCCACCACCGCGACACGCGCGTTCTTTGGGATTCCGACAGGTCGTGAGGCCGGCGCGTGCTTGCTCATGTCCGGGCAGTTTAGAGGTGTCTGTTCGACATACAAGTACGTGATGGAGCCGCTTGGGGTTTCGCAGATCAGAACGGTTCGACCTGCGAAACCGCAAGCGACTGCCGCACAAGTCCCCTTGCTCGAGATGCACTGCTCATCAATACTCTGTGCATGCGCGGTCATTTGTCCCAACGCCTGCTGTCGGTCCTTCAGCTCACGCGCATGGCGCTCGTGTTTACTGCGATCTCGAACAGCTTGTGCGAGTTCCTCTTGCTGGCGAAGTGGTATGCGTTGCCGGGGCATTCGGTGCGGGCATTCATCGAACCGGTGCGGATCATTTCGATCGCGCTGATGTCGATTGGATTGTACGGGTTTGGGATGAGTTTGAATGACATCATCGATCGCCGGCGCGATTCGCAGATTGCGGCGCATCGGCCGTTGCCGAGCGGGCGAATCAGCATCGTGACGGCGCATGTGATCTGCGTTCTGCTGGCGCTGACGGCGCTTCTCGCGGGCGGGTTTTATGCGAAGTGGACGGCGTCGGGGCCGTTGACGTTTCTGCTGATCTTGTGGACGGGGGCGCTGATCACGTTTTACGACTTCGCGGGGAAATATCTGGTCTGGCCCGGGTTGCTCACGCTCGGGCTGATTCGATTTTTCCACGCGCTGATTCCCGCGCCGCAGATGCCGCTGCTGTGGCATCCGCTGCTTTTGCTGAATCACGTCACAATTCTTTCGACCCTGGCGTATCGCCTGGAAGGCAAACGCCCGCCATTGCGCAAGCGACATTGGTGGGCGGTGCTGGGGGCGCTGTTTGTAGTCGATTTGATCTGCATTTTCGGCGTGTGGTGGAAGCGCGGGAATCAGTGCGATCCGCAAGCGTTTTTGTCGAGCCTATGGATCACGCCGGGGCTGATTCTTCCTCTGGGCGCGGTGATCGTCTTTATTGTGATGGGATTGTTGATACTGCGTCGGAGTCCGGATCGACGGACCGCCGGGCAGACGTTGATGCTGTTTGGGCTGCTGTGGCTGATCGTCTACGACGCAGCCTTCGTCGCGGGGTACGTGAGTTACGTCGCGGCGGTGCTGCTGCTCTTGTTGCTGCCTGCGGCGTATTTTTCGGTGCAGCTGATGCGGTGGTGGAGTCGGATTGTGGCGCTGTCGCAGCGGCCGCAGTATCAGCGGGCGCGGGAGTGATGATTGGTTTCGGGAAACAGACGCGAAATCGCAAGCGACATGCGGCGCCCGCTTGCGATTTCGCGTCTCTTTTTCGGGCTACGCGCCTAGTCGTCCGAAGAACGACTTGCGCGTGTTTGCGCGATTGGTCGTCGGCACAAATGGACGGGTCGTCGGCGCGTTCGTCACTCCACCAGCCCCCTGTTTAATCTCCGTGACCTGCCACGAGATCACACCACTTCCTCTGCCGAGCAGCATTGCGAAGGGACCGAGGGCGTCGAAGGCGCGCTTGGCTTTGGGACTCATCTCCGCGGGTTCTTTCCATCTTGCGAGCGTCGTCGTGGTGAAGTCGCGCGGAAGCCGTGCGGTGAACGGGCCGGCGGTGATGCCGGTGGACGGCATGATGAGAAACACGCGGCGACCGCTCTGGATCGCTTCGCGGATGACGCGCGCTTGCTCGTTCTGCAGCGCGGTCTCGTTCATTTTCTCGTAAACGGACTTCATGTATTCGCGGCGGGCATATTGCAGGGGCGTGGGTTGGTTCGGGTCGCCTTCGCGCATCATGCGTCCGCCGAAACGCTGGCTGAAGGACTCGGGCGCGAAGCAGTGATAATCGCCGGCGAATTGCAGGTAATTCAGCAGTGTGCGCTGATCGCCGAAAACAGTCGATCCGGCGGGGACGAGATGCATGATCCGCTCGCCCGCGTCGGCGAGGTTGATGTTGAGGACGAAGTCGCGTTCGAGTCCGCCGAGGTTGGCGTTTACCGAGACGCCTGAAATGAGGGCGACGAGGAGGCCGCAGGCGATGGGCGCGGCGATGGCGCCGCGTCGGAAGAAGTCTCGCGAAGACGCAAGCGATGGATCGGGCGATTGCGTCTTCGCGAAGTCGCTTAGGAATTGATCGAAGAGCCAGCAGGCGCCGAGGATCACCGGGGGGAAGAGCGTGAGGAAAAACCTCAGGAACGCGATGCTGCGGAAAGCGCCGGTCCAGTAGTACGAGGTGTAGAGCAGTGCGCTCGGGACGAACCAGAGCGTCATCAGCAGCGCGAAACGCCAGTTCCACCGATAGAGCAATCCGAGGCCCAGCAAACCGATCGGGAAGAGCAGGAACATCCCGTTGTCGAGCTGCTGCAGCATGAAGTCCCAGTTCTCGGCGAAGCTCTGCCACGTGAAGCCGGTGCTTTCGTTGGTGCTGTCGTAACCCGTGAACGAATGCATTGCGAAATAATTAAACGCAACCAGCGCGCCGACCGGAATGATCCAACCGAGGAATGGCATCATCGATGCCCGCGAGACCGATCGCCATTCGATGCTTAACGCCAGCGCCACGAGCGGCAGGTAGGCAAGCGAGAGAATCATGAACCAGCCCGGCGGACGAATGATCGCTTGCGGATCGAATTGAATCTGCATGAAGCGGATCGGGAGTGCGACGACGGCGAGGATGAGCAAGGTCGCCGCGATCACCGTGTACCAACCGGAAATTCCGCCAACGACGCGCGGTCGCGAGAGAATCACCGACGCAATTCCGACAGCGCCTATGCAGATGGCGATGAGGGCTGCCGCTTTCTGGGAGATCAGCGAGTGCCCCACCGGCAGAAAAGTACAGAGATACACGCAAAGGACCGCCAGGATACTCAGAAAGGTCGCGAGCGATAGCCGACGCTGCTGGGCGCGCCACGGCCGCGCGTAGCGCCAGCTCGTCAGCATCGCAAAGGCGATCGGCAGCGCAAGCAAACCTTCGGTGTATCGAATCGTCACGGCGTAGCCGAGAAGGAAGCCGGCGACGAGCCCGCGCCACCAATTCCCCTGCTGCCACCAGCGCACGAGGAAATACATTCCCCACACGACGAAGACGAGCGCCGGCGCGTGGCTGTTGGAATTGTTTGCCAGCACCAGGAGCAGTCCGTTGCAGGCGAGCAGGATCACCGCGAGCAATGATGCGAACGAACCGGCGACGAGGCGCGTGAGGCGATACATTCCGAACAGCGCGATCGCGCTGCTCAGTGGGCTGATGAGATAAACCCAGTTGATGCCATGCGCCGCTCCGCCGATCCAGAGCGCGATGGCGTCGAGCACCGGCAGGCCGAGGCCGTACTTCGGGTAGTACCACCCATCTGACGTGCGCACCCACATCCAGCCGACGAAGCTGAATGGGCTTTCAGGTTTGAAGCCGGTCGTGAACGTCTGCGCGAAGAGCTTCCCGCCGAACTGGTAGCCGTTCTGATCTGTCCCCGGGTTGGCCGGCGCCCAGTAGCACAGCAATACATAGAAGTATGCGACGACGAGAACGGCGGCGAGCAGGCAATAGGCGATGGTTTTCGCGCGGGATTCGATGGGAGTCGAAAGGATCAGCGATCGACGATCCGGTTTTGCCTCCGATGTCACATCAGCCTGCGCAATGAGAGGTGGGTCAAGCGATTGGTGAATCGGTTTGCTCCGGTTGACGGGGAATGTAACACATTTAGCCGCGGGGCTCGCCCCGCGCGAGACGCAACTCGGCTCCGCGGCGCCCGCGCGGGGCAAGCCCCCGCGGCTAAATAAAAACTCATCGGGAAATCTCTTTTCCGCGATCGATTCAGTTCGTTTGACTGAAAAAACCCCCGCCGCTATAGTCCGGCGGACCCGGTATTTCCATCCTTTTCTTTGGCGTTTGTTCGGTTTGATTTGCGAGTGCGGCCGGGTTTTCAGATTCGGCCTTTCGGTCGGTTCTCATCCGCAAATACAATCGAATCGAAGATCGCGATTTCGCTATGACTCAAGCAGTATCCCCATCCCCCAGAGCCGGTGGCCTTGAAGGCGTCGTTGCAACTCAGAGCGGGATCTGCTTCATCGATGGAAGCGCTGGCCGACTCGTTTACCGCGGATACGACATCGGCGAGCTCGTTGAAAACGCCACGTTCGAAGAGACCGCTTTCCTGCTCTGGGATGGCAAGCTTCCGAACAAGAGCGAGCTTTCGACGCTCAAGAGCGAACTCGCTGGGTCGATGACACTTCCGCGTCACGCTCAGGAGATTCTGCGAGCGCTTCCGAAGCAGATGCAACCAATGGACGCGCTGCGAACCGTCGTCAGCTGCCTCAGTGCGAACGATCCCGATCTGGAAAGCAACGATCCCGAAGCCGATCGCCGCAAGGCCGTGCGCATCACGGCGCAGCTGCCGACGATCGTGACGGCTTTCCATCGCCTGCGTGAAGGCAATCAGCCGATCGAGCCGGATCCGTCGCTTTCGCTGGCGGGCAATTTCCTTTACATGCTCAACGGCAAGAAGCCGCATCAGACGCTGGAGCGCGTGATGGATGCGGCGCTGATCCTGCACGCCGAGCACGGCATGAATGCCAGCACCTTCGCCGCGCGTGTGACAGCCGCGACCTTGGCCGATATGCACGCCGCGATCACCGCGGCCATCGCGGCGCTGAAAGGTCCGCTGCATGGCGGCGCGAATCAGGATGTGATGGAGATGCTCCTCAAAGCCGGCGATGTCAACGCCGCCGAGAAGATGGTCCGCGAGATGCTGAGCAGCGGGAAGAAAGTCCCGGGCTTCGGCCATCGCGTCTACAAAACGTTCGACCCCCGCGCGACGTTCCTCAAGAAGATGAGCAAGCAGCTTGGCGAGGCCGCCGGCAATACCAAGTGGTATGAGATGTCCGAGCGCCTGATCCCGATCGTCAAGCAGATGAAGAACAAGGACCCGAACGTCGATTTCTTCAGCGCCAGCGCGTACTACACGATGGGCATCCCGCTCGACCTCTTCACCCCAATCTTCGCGATCGCGCGCGTGACCGGCTGGAGCGCCCACGTGATGGAACAGCACCAGAACAACCGCATCATCCGCCCGACGGATGATTACACCGGCCCCTTCGACCTGAAGGTCACGCCGATCGATCAGCGGAAGTAAAAATCGGAAGATCTATAATCATGTGGCACAGCCGCCCTCGGCTGTGCTTCTTTTTGCGCGAGCACAGTCCCGATCGATCGGGACTGTGCCACACACGGGTCCGCTAATCCTGCGACTCATCGCGCTGAAAACGTTCGCGTCAACCTGCGACGATTATTCCATCGCGCGCCAATGAAGTACCACCTCGACCGCGCCGATCTTTTCTCCGGGAAATCAATTTTTTTCTCGGAGCGATGCCCTTGTCTCTCAGCTGGAAGATCAATTTGTTTCTCGCCTGGTCGTTCGCGCTGCTGGCGCTGGCGATCTACGGCGTCCAGCGCATGATCGTTTTCCCGACCTTCGTGCCGCTCGAAAGCGCCCATGCGATGATCGCCATCAAGGTCTCCGTCATCACCTGCGTCGTCATCGGCACGCTGGTCGTCACCGCAATGATGATTGGATTGCATCGCGGGGTGGTGCGCCCGCTGATGAAGGTGAAAGACCACGCCGTCACGGTCGCCTCGACCGATGACCTGACCATCAAGCTCTCGATGAAACGCGGCGACGAAATCGGCGCCGTGGCACGCGAATTTGATCGAATGGTCGAGCACTTGGCGGCGTCGCGCAACAGCCAGCTCGACATTGCGCACCGCGCCGGCATGGCGGAGATCGCCAGCGAAGTGTTGCACAACGTCGGCAACGCGCTCAATACCGTGAACACATCCGCGCAGGTGCTCGGCGACAAACTGCGCCGCAGCCGTATCGGCGGGCTGTCGAAAGCCACGAACCTGCTGGCGGAGCAGAAGTCCGATCTCGCTTCATTTTTCGCAAGCGATCCGCGCGCGCCGAAGCTGGTCGAATACCTGATCGACCTCTCGAACGCCTGTGCGAGCGAGCAGGAAGCGATGCTGCAGGAGCTCTCGACGCTCAAATCGCGCGTCGAGCACATCAACGACGTGATCCGCCTGCAGCAGTCGTACGCGACGAGCACGGAACTGCTGCAAAAGCTCGACGTGACGAAAATGCTCGACGACGCCGTGGCGATGCATGCGGAATTGTTCGCGCTCTACGACATTCAAGTCGAACGGCAATACGCGAAGTTCCCGGCTTTCGCGCTGAACAAGTCGAAGATCATGCAGGTGCTGATTAACCTCGTGAAAAACGGCATCGAGTCGATGATCTCGTCCGGCCAGCCCGAGCCGAAGATGACCCTCGCAACAGGCATGGAGGGGGAAAATCTGATCATCGAAGTGACCGACAGCGGAATGGGAATCGATCCGGCGAATGTCTCGTCGCTCTTCCGCAGCGGGTTTACGACCAAGCCCAACGGCCATGGTTTCGGCCTTCACTTTTGCGCCAACACGATCAGCGCGATGGGCGGGTCGCTCACCGCGCGCAGCGACGGCGTCGGCAAAGGCGCGACGTTTCGCATCGAACTTCCGACACAGACTCAAGAGGTGCACGCATGAATTACGATCCCAAAAACCCCAACCGCCGAGTGCTCGTCGTTGACGACACCGCGATGATTCACGACGACTTCACGAAGGTCCTGGCCCCGATCGCGCCCGCGAGCGCCCTCGATCGCGCGGAAGTGGAACTCTTCGGCGCCGGAGCGAACAAGCCAACCGCCGTCGAATTCCAACTATCGCACGCGTTCCAGGGACAGGAAGCGATCGAAAAGGTGCGCGAGGCACTCGCGAAGGACGAGCCGTTCGCGGTCGTGTTCATGGACGTGCGCATGCCGCCGGGCATCGACGGCGTGCAGGCAACGCGCGTGCTCATCGAGCTCGACGAGCGCATTCAAATCGTTCTCTGCACGGCCTATTCGGATCACTCGTGGCTCAACATTGTTGAAACCATCGGTGAAACCGACCGGCTGCTGATCCTGAAGAAGCCGTTCGATGCGATCGAAATCCGCCAGATGGCGCTGGCGCTCACGACGAAATGGAACATGACGCTCGCCGCTGATGAAAAGCGCGATGAGCTACAGGATTGGCTCGAGACGCTGCAAAAAGAAATG
The DNA here is from genome assembly GCA_025924315.1 of Phycisphaerae bacterium. GTDB lineage: Bacteria > Planctomycetota > Phycisphaerae > Tepidisphaerales > Tepidisphaeraceae > JAICIO01. Next base: position 1,804 of record JAICIO010000067.1, on the reverse strand, counting down.
GGCGTCGCACAGACGCCGATCAAGAAGGCGAGCTAAGAACAGCTCTTCATCTCGTAGGGTCCGCTTCAGCGGACCGGTTATTCGTTGTTCGGACAGAAGAAATAACCGGTCCGCTAAAGCGGACCCTACGCATTCATGTCACGCGATCCACGCACAGGATCGTCACGTCATCTTTCATGCTCGATGTTCCGCAGTGGTGTTTCAGCTCTTCGCGAATCTTCTCGACGACTGAATCTGAATCGATCGCGTGATCGCACACCACTTTCGCGATGCGCTCGACGCCGAATTGCTCGTGATTCGCGTTCATCGCTTCGCTTACGCCATCCGAGCAAAGGAAAACACGATCGCCGTGCTTGAGGTGGATTGTGCTCTGGAGCGTGTCGCCATCTTCCCGCCAGTCGCCGACACCCAGCGGCGGGCGATGCGGGCCGAGGGTTTTGCACCTTCCATTCGACACCACCATCGCGGGGCCGTGGCCGGCATTCGTGAAGGTGAAGTCTCCGCCCGATTCGAGCACGCCGAAGATCATCGTGATAAACCGGCCGTCCGTAAGGTCGCCGCGCATCAGCTTGTCGAGCCGCTCGATCACGTCCTGCGGTGAAAGGTCCGCCATGCTGAGCGCGCGCAGGGCCGACCGACACGCGCTCATCAACAGCGACGGCCCAAGGCCGTGCCCGGTGACATCCGCCACCAGCACCGCAATGCGATTGGCGTCGAGCGCGAAGGCGTCGAAGTAATCGCCCGCCGTCGCTTCGCACGGCTCCGTCGCGGCGGCGATGTGATAGCCGGATTGATTCGGCAGCGTCTTCGGGATGAAGCTGCGCTGCACGGCGCGGGCGACGTTCAGTTGCTCGGACATCTTGTTGAGCGTTGTCCCCAGCTCTTCAAATTCATCGCCGGTGTGCAGCTTCACCCGATGCCGGAAATCCTGTTGCGCCAGCGCGACCATGCCTTCCTTCAGCTTCGAAATCGGATGAATGACGAGCAGGTTCAGCACGACCCAGCCGACGATCGACGAAATCCCCAGCGCAATGAGCCCGACGATGACGAAGAAGATCATCAGCAAGCGGTAGCGGCTGAAGTACTCGTCGGATTGATGATTCACTTCGAGGATCGAGACGATCTGCCCGGCGCGATTGCGGATCGGCGCGTAGGCGCTGATCGTTTCCCCCGCCTGCGGATCGTTGAACAGATCTGTCGTCGTCACGATCCCCAGCGTGAATGCGGGCAGCATCTCATTGCGCGCCTCAGCGCGCTGCTTGATCGCATTTTCCGGTCCGACTCCGCGAAAGATGTTCCCTTTGTCGTCGCGCCGGAAGGTGTAAATATTGTCCGGCCGAAGGGTGTCGCGGATGCGGATCTGCTCGAGAACATCCCGCGTGCGAGCAATCGCCTCCGTCTGCTGCGGCCCTTCGTGCTGCGCGGCTGCCACAAGATCGCCGTCGAGTTGCAACGCCGCGGTTCCCGCAATTCCGCGCAGCTCGTTCTGCATGTCGACGACGATCTGCTCGCGCATTTTCGATCTCACCGGAATGAGTAGCGCGAGAATCGCGATGAGCAGCACCAGCTCGAAGATGATCAGCAGTTTGATGCTGAGGCTGCGGGGGAGAAAGCGCTGGAGGGCGGGCATGGTGCAACGAGCATCTTACCTCGGCGTCAACCGTGTGGCATCTATGAGCAAGCCTCCGTCAAGGGGTGACGGTGACGAGGGGATTTTCCAAGCATCTATCCGATGTCGTCGCGCTGGACGCATCATTTGATTGAGTCCGGTGATCGGCCTCAGTCACAGCCGCGAGCTTTTGAT
>JAICIO010000066.1 GCA_025924315.1 Phycisphaerae bacterium | reverse complement strand
TCGTCGATGCGATCATCGAAACCCACTGGAAGCTTCGGCGGATGCGAATCACCGAGGCGCTTGCGCACGAGCACGAGCTGCGCGAACATCTCAAAGAGGAAAAGAAGGATTTCGACAAAGAGATGCAAAGCAAGTCGGATCCCGATTACTGCGCTGTGGTCGCGGCGATGAACATGATGGACCGCGAGCCGGACAATCTCGAGAAATACACGCGGCTGCAACAGCGACTGCAGAGCATGGTTCATCGGAATCTCAAAGAGCTGCGATTGTTTCGCGAGAACCAGACGAGCTCGACGCGCTGCCGCCGTCGCCGTTTGAGAAGACCGTGGATGACGTGAAGTATGGAATCGAGGATGGAAAGACGCTGGAGGAGATCTACAACGGCCCGGCGAAGGACAAGGCGGAAGCGGTGAGGGAGGACGAGGAGGAAGTCGAGGAAGAGGAAGTTGAAGATGTGGACGAATCGGCGGAACGAAGCCAAGTCGACTCTGACGGTTCACCCTCATCCCAACCTTCTCCCTCGGAGGGAGAAGGAGTGAAGGCGGCGGAGGTTGCGCCGTCAATTGAACCCGCGCCATCAACCGAACCCGCGCCGTCAACGGCGGTCAACCCGCCTGTTCCACCGAGTGTTCCCGCGAAAATGCAAAACGAACCCACCGTGGTTCCAACTCGTGTCGCCGTCAGGCCTTCGCGGCCGAATGGTCCGTTCCAGCGGCCACCTATCTGGCGATACTATTAAATCCAATCGATCGCGTGACCGCGCGAATGGTCTGGTGATCGGCTCGCGGTGAGGTTGCGGTGTTCCTTGGTGGCGAGTTGGGTTACGATCCGGCCGCCAAGAAGGAGGAGTCCGCCGAATGAAATACCTGTTCGCTCTCATCGCTGTGATCGGCTCGATCGTTCCGGCATTTGCCGCCGCGCCGACGACGGCGCCGTCGAAGCCGAATATCGTCTTCATCCTCGCGGATGATTTGGGTTACGGCGACTGCTCCGCGATGCCGCACCATGCGGAGGATATTCACACGCCGAATATCGATACGATCGCCGCGAAGGGCGCGCTCTTCACGAACGGTTACGTCTCGGCGCCGGTGTGCTCGCCGTCGCGCACGGGCATTATCACCGGTCGTTATCAGGAGCGGTTCAACAAGGAAGCCGGCTGGCGCAACGCGATGCCGCAGCGCGCCACGACGATCGCGGAGCATCTGCGCGATCTCGGTTATGCGACGATGATGATCGGGAAGAACGATTTCGGGCTGCATCTGCCGTCAAAGGAGGATCGGCGATATCCGCTGAATCATGGTTACGATCACGTGCTCGGTTTCGATACGCACGCGCACGATTATTTCGAGTTGACGCTCGAGATCGAAAGCAAAGCGATCCGCCCGCACGAAGGGCCAAGCGCGAACGTCGGGCCGCTCGACTTCGACAAAGGCACGAAGGATTTCCCGAACGGATACACGACCGACATCTTCACGAGCGCCGCCATCGATTTCGCGAAGACGAATGCGGAGCAAAAGAAACCATTCTTCATTTATCTCGCGTACAACAACGTGCACGATCTTGTCGAGCAGTCGCCGGCGAAGTACCTCGATCCGTACGGCCTCAAGCCCATTCCGCTGTACGACCCGTCGATGGGCTCGTACCTCGACTATTACCATCGCTATAACTCGATCGGCGAGTATGTGAATGAGTCCGACATGCGGAAGTATTACCTCGCGAATCTCGCGAGCCTGGATGAGCACGTCGGCCAGGTTCTCGATGCCCTGGAGAAGATGGGCGTCAGCGACAACACGCTGATCGTTTTCCTGTCGGACAATGGCGCCGCGGTGAACAGCGGCGGAAATGCGACGCCGCTGCGCGGGTCGAAATACACGACGTTCGAAGGCGGCATTCGCGCGCCGCTGATGGTGAAGTGGCCGGGAAAGATCAAGACGGGCCAGACGATCGAGGATCCGGCGATCTCGCTCGATCTGCTTCCCACGTTTGTCGAAGCCGCGGGCGGAGCCATCAAGCCCGAAGAGCAGATCGATGGCGTGAGCCTTCTTCCGCGAGTGCAGGGCGTCAGTGACGAATCGCTCTCCGGTCGCACGCTGTATTGGAAGTTCATCAAGCAATGGGCGATTCGCCGCGGCGATTGGAAGCTGGTGGTTGCGAATCAGCCGAAGGGAAAACATGTTGCGTGGCTGATCACCGGGCCGACGTCGAAGGAACCGCAGCTGTTCAACCTGAAGGAAGATCCGGCGGAGCAGAAGGACCTGAGCAAGGATCATCCGGAGGTCGTGAAGGAGCTGATGGACGCATATCAATCGTGGGATTCCCACAACGGCGAGTGGGGCGCCGGCGAGCCTGCCAAATATTGATTGGCGGTTCGTCCGAGAATGTCATTCTGAGAGCGTGTGATCTTTTCAGCGTGGCGAGGGCATCTTGCCCTCGCGAACGCGGCGGTAGCCGCAAATGCGAGGGCGAGACGCCCTCGCCACGCAAAAAATCACAGACTCTGAGCGAAGCGAAGAATCTCGATTTCGAGCGCGTGTTTCGATCCCGAGATCCTTCGCTGCGCTCAGGATGACATTTCACGATCAACACGCCTTCGGATGGTCATTTCGATTCGATGGCACGGGGCATGTAGCCCTGCCAGACGTATTCGAGCGCTTCCGCCAGCGTCTGTTGCCGAACCGCGCGATCGACATGCCCGGCGTTTTTGGCGAAGACGAATTGATAGTGGTAGCCCTTGTCCGCGAGGGCCTTCGCCATGCGCTCGTTCGCGAGGACCCAGTCGTGCATGTTGTCGTGCATCACGCCGGGTTTGAGCAGATCGCGATCGCCAACTTCGAGCCAGATTCGCAGCGGTTTCACCGGAGAATCGGGAATGAGATGCTCGTGAAACTCCCACGCGCCGTGCGGCGTCTGGTCGTTGTGCGGCCACTGCTGGTTCACGTACGTGCCGGAGTACGTGAGCACGCGGTGATAAAGGTCGGGGTGATACCACGCCATTGCCAGCGCGCATGATCCGCCGGAGCTTCCGCCGGTCGTCGCGCGGCCGTCGGGCTCGTGCGTGAGCTTCACGTCGCATTCGCGCTCGACCAGCGGCAGTACTTCGGCCTCGACGAACTCGGCGTATTTGCCGGACATCGTATCGTATTCAAGCCCGCGCTCGCTGCCCTGCGCATCGCCTCCGCCATTGCCGGTGGAGATCGCGATCATCACCGGAACTTTTTTCTCGGCGATGAGGTTGTCGAGGACAATGAAAAGCAGTTTGTCAGGCCCATCGGCGCCGACGATGAACGGCGCTTCCGTGCCGGCGACGTATTGCTTCGGCACATACACCGCGACCGTCCGCGTGTACGGCGCGGCATGACTCGTCGTGACGATGAGCTTCGACGGATCGTTCGGATCCGGCGTCCCGCGAGTCGCGCCCTCGCGGGCGATGCCGGGATAGAACTTGCTGTCGGAGGAGTGCATCGTGAGGTTGAAGATCTCACCGTGCGGAACGTCATCGTGAACGGTCGCTTCGTCGGCGGGGTGATGCGTCGGGCCGAGGATGAAGTTGCCGTCGGCATCCGGCGGGGGGCTGGTTCCGTCCGGCAGCTCTTTCGCTTCGACGTAACCCGGCGTGTGCGCGTCGCGCGTCGGCGGGGTCGGTCGAGCGGGCTTCGACTGAGCGTAAACTGCGGAGGATAGGAGGAGAAAAGCGACCGAGCGAAGATAGCGCATGCCCCGTTTATAGCGGTGAAACGCAAGTCGAGCGAGAATCCGTTGCTACTAGAAACTTGCGGCGATACACTTTCGTTCATGCGTGGCTGGAGCGGGAGAACCATCGCCTCGTTGGGGGTGATCGTTTCGACGCTTCTTGCCGGCGCGGGGCAGGCTCAATCCTTCACGAGCGGAATCACCAGCGGGACGATTACCAACGCAACGATCACCGAAGCCTCCGGCATCGCGGCGAGTCGGTTCAATCCCAACGTGCTTTGGACGCACGAAGATTCCGGCAACCCCGCGAAGATTTACGCGATCACTTCGACGGGTTTCGGTCTCGGCACGTACTCACTGAGCGGCGCGTCGAACACCGACTGGGAAGACATTGCAGTTGGGCCCGGTCCGACGGCGAACACGCAATACGTTTACGTTGGCGACATTGGCGACAACAACGCCGCTCGCGGTTCCATCGCGATCTATCGCGTGCCCGAGCCGGTCGTCAGCGACGTGCAATCGCCGGTGACGACCTCGCTCAGCAACACAAAGTTTACGCTGCAGTATCCGACCGGTGCCGATCCCGACGGCAATCCGCAGGGCGCGCAGGATGCCGAGTCGCTCTTCGTCGATCCGATCAGCAAAGATGTTTACATCGTGACGAAGCGACTGTCCGTGAAGCACGTGTACGAGGCGACGCTTCCCGCGACGTCGAGCGGAAGCATCACCCTGTCGCTCGTCGCGACGCTGAACATGACGACGTGGATCACCGGCGGAGACATCACAGTCGATGGAAGCGCGATCGCGATTCGCGGTGGATCGACGGCATTGCTCTATCTCCGCCCGAACGGGGGATCGGTGGCGGATGCATTTGCGACGACGCCGATCTCGATTCCGCTGCTCAGTGAAGTGCAGGGCGAGGCGATCGGATTTGATGCGCTGGGACAGGGTTACTACACGACATCAGAAGGCACGGCGCCGCCGATCCATTACTTCGGGCGAGTTCCGATGACGTTGTATTGGGATCAGGATGGCACGGCTGTCGGAAGCTACGCGGCGACCGGCGCGGGCATGGGCGGAACCGGCTCGTGGGATACGACGAGCACCAAATGGTACAACCCGAGCGGGGTCGAAATGCTTTACACGGCGGGGAGCAATGCGGTCTTCTGGGGCGGCGCGGGAACGGTTGCGCTGTCGAGCGCGCAGAACGTCAACAGCATGGCGTTCAAGACCGACGGATACACGGTGACGGGGTCGATCGTTACGCTCGGCGGGCCGACGATCACCGTGGATGCAGGTGCGACCGCCACGATCAGTTCCGTCGTCGCGGGTGCATCGGGACTCACCAAAAACGGCCCCGGCACGCTCAAGCTCGCGAAGGGAAATACGTATTCCGGCGGAACGACGATCAACGCGGGAACGCTCGGCATCATCAGCAACGCGCTCGGCGCGATCCCCGGGTCGAACAGCATCAACGTCACGATCAACAACGGCTCGGCGCTGCGCTTCGACGTCAACAATCTCAGTCTCGCTGCGACGCGCCAGATTCAGCTCGGCAGCGGCGCGGGGATCATCGACACCAACGGCAACAACGACACGATCGCGGGGCTGATCACGGGCAGCGGAAGTCTCACGAAAACCGGCGCGGGATCGCTGACGGTGAGCAGTGCCAACAACTACACCGGCGCAACGAACGTGCAGGCGGGGAAGCTCCTGATCGGCGCGACGCTCACGACGTCGTCGGCGCTGGACGTAAGCGACGGCGCGATCGCGGAGCTTGCCGCCGGTGGATCGACGCTGCTGCGGACCGGTTCGCTCAACACGCACACGTCCGGCAAGATCGATCTGAATGACAATAAGGCGATCGTCGATTACAGCGGGCCATCGCCGATCGACAACATCCGCACGATGATCAAGACCGGCTACAACGGCGGTAACTGGAACGGCAACGGGATCACGAGCGCCACCGCCGCACTCGACGCGGCGTCCGGCACGCATACGTCGATCGCGGAAATCGAGGCGACCGATCTCTTCTCATCATTCCCCGCGACGTTCGACGGCCAAAGTATCGACAACACCACGGTGCTGCTGCTCGACACGATCGCGGGCGACGCCGATATGAACGGCACGGTCAACTTACTCGACTTCAACCGGCTCGCCGCCAACTTCGGGCACAGCGGTCACTGGAGCCAGGCGGATTTCAACTACGACGGAACGATCGACATCCTCGACTTCAACATCCTTGCCGCGGATTTTGGTCAATCGCGAATCGTCACCTTCGCGATGCCCGCGGAGCTGCGCAGTGCGGCGAGTGCGGCCGCGGTCGTGCCGCTTCCGTCGGCACTTTGGGGCGGCGCGGGCTTGCTCTTTCTGATTGCGCTGGTCCGTTGTGGCACAGCCGCCCTCGGCTGTGCTTCGTTGTGCGAATGGAAGCACAACCGCGGGCGGCTGCGCCACATCACTTCTTGCGGCCCCACTGGCTCAGCGTTTGACGGCTTCCTATAGCGCATGAAAAGTCTGTCGGCCGCGGTTGACCCGGGGCGGCCATGCAGAAACACGCTTCATCGCCTTCCCACCGCATGATTCCCTGCTGAAGAGCGCCCTTCGCCGGACTCAAATTGAAATAGTCGATCTGGATCGGATCGCTGCTTTCATCAACTCGGACGAGCGCATGAACCATCACTTGGCCGCCGAACGAGACCTTTACTTCGTTGCCTTTCGCGCTTCGCAGTCCGGTCGCGCACATGAAGGTCGGCAGCGCCTGGCCATCCCGCACGACATTTCTCGCGGACCATTCGCCTTGAAGACGTTCGAGCGTCGGGCTCGGTCGATATTCGAAGTCTGCCTCGCTTGCTCTGATGGCCGGGTCCATCTTTATCGGCGCGGCGCCGCCTGTGACGTTTTGAGGACGAGCAGCCGAACTGCGACGCAGCATCTCCAGCGCATGTCCGCTGCCGCTCTTCGTGCGAAACGCTTCCGGTCGCGCGTTGCCGTTCATGTCGAGGCAGATCGTGAGGTGATCGCCATCGAGACGAAAGATTCCGCGATTCGTGTTGCCGGCTTCGGGGCCTTCGACGAACTCGATGTCGATGCCGTGCGGCTTCGCCTCCACATCGATGTTGAAAACGCCTTCGTAAATCGCGCCGGGCGTTTCGCTGCGAAACCGATCGCCATCGATGAGAATCCGCGAGGTCGTGAGCATCGACGCGGGCATCGATCGGCCATCGACCTCGAGCGATTCAAATTCCCACGTGCCTTCGAGTGCGCGAAGTTGCTCGACGTGCCGCGCGAGCTGCGGCCAATTCGCGAAACCCGTCTTCCGCGAGATCGCCGACTGCGCGTCGGCCAATCGAAATCGCGCTTGAATGATTTCCTCGTCGCTCATCTTTCGCGCCGCCGGCAGATGCTCGCGAAACGTTTCGATCGCCGCAGGCTCTTTCGCGGCAAGTGCTGCAAGAAGCGATTTCGCCTGACGACGCAGATGATCCAGATTCGGACGCGGAGGAAGCTTGCTCGACATGACGGTTCTCCATGCATTCGCCTGGATCCGCAGCAGACGGCACGAAGAACGTGCAACCGGTTTGGATGGAGAGAAATGAAGTGGGCTAGGCCCTTCCCGCGGATCCGGTGGCTCTCTTCCAGCCGCCGAAAGTCTATCGACGCGGTTCGCTGCTCGCCACTTATTTCGCTGCAATCATCCGACCGTTACCTTTTCCCGCGCATTCGATGCGATGCGCGGTTCTGGCGTGAGAATGCCCTGGTAATTCAGCGGATCGGATGGCGAAACAGTGATCGCGGGACGTACGCCATCACGGCGAAGTTTGCGGAGAAGTTGCACTGCTTCCGGCAATGCATACTGCTCGCCCGCAAAGCCACCGACGAAGCGTCCGCCGCGAATTTCGCCGCGAAGTTCCATGCGCCGGTAAACGCGAATGAGCGACGCCCAGGTCACCGGGATCTTTTCGCGTTGAATCGTTCGGCGGAAGACGACGCCGGTGCGCTTGAGCAGCTGCCGCGCGATCATCTCCGTCGTTTGCTCGCTATGCGTCACCTCATGCTCGGTGCGGAAGCAACTCCATCGGCCGACCGGACGAATCGCGTGCTTGCGCTTCGACGGCGGGGTGATGAGTTGCCGGAGCGCCGCGAACGAATCGCAGGTGACGAGCCCGCGCGAGAGCAAATCCGCCAATCCCATGTCGACGTGCGCCGGGACAAGATCCGCGAGCTTGGTGAGGTTCTGCGGAAAGACCGAGCCGAGCTTTCGCAGCGGCGAGAGCAAATCGCTGGCGGCGCCACACAGGCCCTGTGTCGTCGGCGAATCCGTGAGCGACAGCCATTCGTCGAGATGCTCGCGCGGGACGAAACCAATCGGCGTGACGCGGATCGCGCTTCCTCCGCCGCCCCAAAGGCGGCCCCATGCGAATTCCCCGGAGAGCGTGACATCGTCGAGCCACTCGCGGCGATAGTCGTTCACACGCGCGGGCAGGATGTGCGACTCCCACGCGGACGCGGGGACTTCAAACCCTGCGAGCTGATCGAGCACCTGCGCGACGCCGCGCGGGCCCTCAAGTTTGTATTCGGCATCGGCATGCTGCCAGCAGGCGAGGAACTGCAGAAAGTGGCTCGCACTGACCGGCTCGATCTCGCGACGAAGGCGATCGATCGTGTAGCGATGAATTCGCGAAAGCAATCGCCGCTCGGACCACGCGGGGCGACCATCGATGCGCGTGCGGAGGATCGAACCTTCGTGTTCCAATTCGAGCAACAGTGGATTCTCGTCGTTGAATACGGGCCCGAGCGCCTCGAGACGGCCGAGGAGAATCTTCTTCGGATCCGTCATGCCATCGACCGCGAGCCAGCGGTCGTTCTCGTGTCGCACACGCCCCTGCGTGGCGAGCGAATCGAGCCACGGTTGCCACTCGGCGGCTTCGGCATCGGTCACATATCCCATCCACAGGAGCGCATCGTGCACATCCTCCGGCGATTCCGGTTGCGGCCAGGCTTCTTCGCGCACGCGCGCGATCGCGGCGGGATCAAGCGCACCGATGCTGTCGGCCATTCGATCGTCAAGCGTGCGCCGGGACATCACGGCTTGGGTGCGGCGCTCTTCGAGCGGGGCATCGTCGAGGAACGTGTACATCTCGCTGTTGAGAATTCCGCGGGCGAACGACGACGGCTCGGCCGTGTCCACCGCGACGGTTTCGATCGCGCCGCTGCGGACGTCGCGCAGAACGTGAATGAGGCCGGTGAGATCGGTGGCTTCGTGCAGGCAGTCCTCGATCGTCTGCCGCACGAGCGGATGATCCATCGGGATTTCCAGATCCCCCGGCGGAAGGTTTTCCGGACACGCAATCGCCGCGGGGAAGGCCGACGCGAGCAGATCGCCCGCGCGCATGCGCAGAATCTGTGGCGGAACCGGGCGGCCGTTCATGAACCGGTCGAGCAGCAGCGAGCGCGTCGCATTCCATCGCCAGCGCGACTGAAACATCGGCTGGTCGATCACGGCCTGCGTGAGGACCTTCTCGACGGAGCTCGGATGGAGATAGTTGAACACTTCATCCAGCGGAAAACTGTGCTGCGGGCCGAGCGAGAGAACGATCGCTTCTTCATTCGCCGCGGCCTGAAGTTCGAATCCAAATCCGCGACAGAAGCGCTTGCGCAGCGCCAGTCCCCACGCGCGGTTGATGCGGCCACCGAACGGCGCGTGGAGGACCATCTGCATTCCGCCGCTCTCGTCGAAGAATCGTTCGAGGACGATGCGCTTCTGCGTCGGCACGGTCCCGAGAACCTGCCGTCCGTTTTCGATGAACTGCGCGATCTGGATCGACGCTTCGGGCGACAAACCAATTTCCCGTTCGAGCGCGAATTGATCTGCACAATTCTCGCGGAGGTCTGCAATCTCGGCCGACAGCTCTGCAGTTCGCGAGGCGCCTTCGCCCAGCCAGAAGGGCACGCTCGACGGCTGACCTTTCGCGTCCGCAACCCGGACGACGCCGCGTTCGACTTTCAAAATTCGCCACGAGGTGTTGCCGAGCTGGAAGATATCGCCGACGTTCGCTTCGACCGCGAAGTCTTCGTTCAATGTGCCGACGAAGGTGTTCTCCGGCTCGAGGCGCACCTGGTAATCCGCCACGTCGGCGATCGCGCCGCCGCCGGTGATGGCGGTCAGCCGCGCGCGCTTTCGCGCCATGATCCGCTTGTGCACGCCATCGCGATGAAGCAATCCGCGACGGCCATCGACGTGCATCTGGATGACCGCGTCGAAATCCTCGCGCTTCAGCTTTCGATACGGCCAGGCGCGCGTGAACGACTTGAAGAGCTCGTCCTCTTTCCAACCTTCCTCACCGGCGGAGACGCATGCGGCGATGATTTGCTGGGCGAGCACGTCGAGCGGGGCGGTCGGCTGCGGCGTGCGGTCAAGCACGCCTTTATGAGCCGCGCGAAGCAGCGCCGCCGCTTCGATGAGCTCGTCGATCGTCAGCGGGAAGAGCCGACCCTTCGGTACGCGACGGATCGCGTGACCGGATCGGCCAACGCGCTGGAGAAACGTCGCGATCGATCGCGTCGCGCCGACCTGAATCACCAGATCGACGTCGCCGATGTCGATGCCCAGCTCGAGCGACGCGGTCGCGACGAGCGCGCGAAGGCTGCCGGACTTCAGGCGAGTTTCCGCATCGAGCCGCGCGCCCCGCGAGAGGCTGCTGTGATGGCACGTGACCAGTTCGGGCCCGAGCTTCTCTGTAAGCCGCGCCGTCACGCGCTCAGCCAGCTTTCGCGTGTTCACGAAGACGAGCGTTGTGCGATGCTCGTTGATGAGCTTCGCGATCATCTCGTAGATCTCGTCCCACTGCTCGTGCGAGCAGACGGTTTCGAGCGGCGAAGGTGGCACGCAGATCTGCACATCCATCGCGCGGCGATGTCCGACATCGACCAAATGGCAATCCCGATCGACGCCGACGAGGAATTTCGCGACTTCGCTCAGAGGCTTCTGCGTAGCGGACAGCCCAATGCGCTGGAAAGCAGAATGGGAGGGCGAGGTTCCCGCCGAGCCGTTTCCTGCGAGAACGCTTCGGCTTGGCTGGATGCTCGCCCTCCCCACCAATTCTTCGAGACGTTCGAGGGACAGGGCGAGATGCGATCCTCGCTTGTCGCGCGCGAGCGCGTGAATCTCATCGACGATCACGGTCTTCACTGTCCGCAGCATCTCGCGCCCGCGGACGGTGGTGAGCATGATGTAAAGCGACTCAGGCGTCGTCACGAGAATGTGCGGGGGCTTTCGGATCATCGCGGCGCGTTCGCGCTGCGGCGTGTCGCCTGTACGGACGAGCACACGAATTTCGGGGAAGCTGGGATCGAGCTCCCGCATCTCACGCAAAGGGCCGGCGAGATTCTTCTGCACGTCGTTGCTCAGCGCGCGCAGCGGCGAGATGTAGAGGACGCTCGTCTCGTCCTTCAGCTCCGCGCCCTGCGAGGCGAGTTGATCGATCGCAGAGAGATAGCCGGCGATGGTTTTGCCGGTGCCGGTGGGGGCGGAGATGAGCGTGTGGCGGCCAGTGCGGATTTCGGGCCAACCCTGCTTCTGCGCTTCGGTCGGCTCGCCGAAATGTTCCGCAAACCAGCGCTGAATAGTGGGGTGAAACGGGGCGAGCGGCATCGCCGGATTATAGGCGGAGCGCGGCCTTTGGATGCATGGTTGAATCGCCGGAAACAGCTTATGCGACGGCTCTTGTAACCCCAACATCCACCGCCAGTAACGACATAAGTTTCTAGTCACTAACTTTCGGTACGCGCCGATGTCTATCTTTCGGCAGGCTGAAAGACGTTCGATTGGCCGCCAGTTCTTTGGAGAAGCATATGAACACGTTACGAAACATTGCGGGTTCCATGTTGAAGAGCACCGCGGCCCGGATCGCCATTTGCACCGCCGCGATCGCCGCAGTTCCGATGGTCGCATCGGCGAAGGATCGGGATGACCACTTCCGACGCGACGACGATCACCGCGCCGAATATCGACACGACGATCGCGGTCACGAGGATCGCGATCACGACAAGCGCGGCGGCATCGAAGTGCAGCTGGGAACGGAAGTCATTCGCTCCGAACCGCGCGTGGAGACGTCGCGCGTGTGGGTCGAGCCGGTTTATCAGAATCAGACGACGCGCGTTTGGGTGCCAGCGACGTATCGTACGGTGGTCGATCACAAATCGGTCGAGCCGGTGACTCGAACGGAGACCGAGCGCGTGTGGGTGCCGGATCGGTATGAGACGAAGAAGGTCAAAGTCCTTACGCCGAACAACTGGTACTACAAGGACGAGAAGGTGCTCGTGGAGAAAGGGCACTACGAAGATTGCCCGCATGAAGTGGTGGTCGTCCCAGGCCACTACGAAGATTGCCCGCGGCAGGAACTCGTGTGCGACGGATACTACGAAGATCAGGTGACGCAGGTCCTCGTGACGCCGGGCCACTGGGAAGATTGCAACACCGTCGCGGTGGCGCCGCATGAAGACAACCATGCCCGCATCAATCTGCGGATTCCGTTTTAAGCAGTGAGCTGCCCACATCGGACAACAAACGTGAAATCGCAAGCGAGCCGCGGACGCCGCCTGCGATTTCGCGTCTTTTCACGCGCGACCGTGGAAGCGCAGCCCCGCGCCGGCCGGTTGTTGTGGAAATTCGACGTGCTTGTTTTGCGCGACGGCTTCGAAGAGCACCGCGTACTGCGACAGCATCCGCGTGAGCGAGAAGAATTCGTACGCTTCGGTGCGGGCCTTGTCGGCGATTTCCCATCGGAGCTGATTGTCTTCACGGAGATCGAGCACGCGCTGCGCGATTCGCCGCGGAGTGGGATCGCCGAGCATCAGCGCGGTGTGACGATCTTCGAGCAGTTCGGCCACGGTGGGTGAAACCGCCGCGACGATCGGCAATCCCGCGGCCATGCATACGCTGATCGAGAGCGTTTCAGTGGGCGCTTGAGCGGTTACGAGCACGGCGTCCGCGGCACCGAGCAGCGATTCGAATGGCACTTCCTGCCGCAGGCGTGCTTCGGCATCGATCAGCAGTTCGCACTGTCCGACGCGCGCTTCGAAGTGATGGAGCCTGGGAACCTGCTCACCTCGACCCCATACGAGCAGCTTATATCGCGTGTCGAGCACGTGCAGGATCGATGCGGACCAACATGCGCGGTGATGGCCAGCCTGACGCGTCGATTCGCCGGGGGCGAGGAGCACGTAGTCGTCGTCGTTCAATCGCAACCGCGCGCGCAGCTCAGGATTGCGCCGGCCTTTGACTTTGGCGAACTCGACGGCGGGGCGGATCAGATGACATCGCTCGATTGGTACCCCGCCTTCAACGAGCGCTCTCCGCATCGTGTCGGTCGGGCAGACGATGTGAACGTCGCGATAACTCATCACCGCGCGCAGCCATCGAATCGCCTGGCGATCGGGAAAGCCGATGGGGCTGTAGATGATCTTCCTGCCCACGACCGTCGCCGCCGCGAGTGCGCGCTCGCCGAAAACATGAAGGATGTCGTTTGCGTTCGTTTCGCGGCGGAAATTTCGTACCGCGCGAATCGCGTGAAGGAATTCCGGACCGAGCGCGTATGGTTCGATCTTGAACCGCGAATCATTCCAGCGAAGGAGTTGCTGGCTGGTGGTTCGAGTTGGATAGTCGGGCGCGCTGGGCGCGACCTGCACGATTCGAATCATTGGGCGGGAAGGGTACGCGATGCGGAAGCGGATGCAAATGGAGGATGCGACAACCTCGCTCATTTAGCCGCGGGGCTTGCCGCGCTCTTAAGCTGCGAAGCTCAAAAACGTCCCGCGCGGGGCGACCCCCGCGGATAAATAATTCAGGTCGGACGCGAACCGTTTTAAAAAGATAAGCGACCGAATGCGGTCTGATTTCAGACCGCATCGAGGTCGCTCGAGGATTGAATTGTCGCACGGAGTCCGGATCAGCGGCGATCGCGGCCACCGCCGCCACCGTAGCCGCCGCGGTCGCGTCCACCGCCACCGCCACCGCCGTAGCCGCCACCACCACCGCCGCCGTATCCGCCTCGGCCACCACCGCCTCCACCGAAGCCACCGCGCCCACCACCGCCGCCGCGATCTTCACGCGGACGCGCTTCGTTCACCGTCAGCGCGCGGCCGCCGTGCTCCTGGCCATTCAAGCCCGCGATCGCAGCTTGCGCTTCTTCGTCGCTGCTCATCTCGACGAAGCCGAAGCCTTTGCTGCGTCCGGTGTCGCGATCGTTGATGATCTGGGCCGATACGACCTGGCCGAACTGTCCGAACATCTCTTCCAACTGGGGGCCATCCACTGAATAGCTCAGGTTCCCGACATACAACTTCGTACCCATGTGCAAGTCTCCTCACGGGGAGCGAAAACTCGGCCCTGTTGTGACGTTGGGTTCTTTCCGGGCGCGAACGAAAGAGGTCGCCGCGGCGACCGATGCGGGGGAGTGCGACTGAGAAAGGCGATCACGCGATGCTCTCGGCAGCGATGCAAGTTGCGATGTCTTTCCAATGGGTCGACCAACGACCCGACCACCTCACACGAATTTATAACCGAGCGATTCGCCGCCAAACAAGCGGAAAATTGACTGAGCTCTATGAAATTGGGATCGCCGCTTCGTGAAAATCCGCACATAGTGACGCCATAGACTTTGCGAGTCGCGCACCTGCGCGACTAAACTGCCGCGTCGGAAGGAACCTCACATGATTCGAATGATTGGAGCTGCGATCGCGATTCTGCTGTGTACGATCGCGCCGGCGATCCGCGCCGCCGAGCCGACGGTGCGCGTCTCCGCGGCCATCAGTCTGAAAGATGTGCTCGAAGATATTATCAAACGGTACGAAAGCGAAACGGGGGCAAAGGTCGAACTGAACCTCGGTGCATCGGGCCAGCTCATGAGCCAGATTTGCGAAGGCGCACCCGTTGATCTCTTCATTTCTGCCGGCCAAAAGCAGGTGGACGACCTGGTGCACTCAGGCCTCGCGGATGAATCGACACGAACCGTCGTCGCGCAGAATTCACTCGTGCTGATCGTCCCGGCCGATCAAAAGGACGGCGTGAAATCGTTTACTGACCTGTCCCAGACGAGTGTGAAGAAGATCTCCATCGGCGAGCCCCGTACCGTCCCCGCCGGGGAATATGCGATGCAGGTGTTGAAGTCGCTCAAGATCGGCGACGCCGTGAAAGATCGGCTCGTCTTCGGCGCAAACGTTCGCCAGGTACTCGACTACGTAGCCCGCGGAGAGGTCGATGCCGCCGTCGTCTATAAGACCGATGCGATGCAAGATGTGAAGGACGTGCGTGTGGTCGCGACGGCGAAGGAAGAAGATCACAAACCGATCGAGTATCTGGCGATCATGATCAAAGGCGCCGCGCACGCGCATGACGCCGAAAAGTTCCTGAAATATCTCGCGTGCAAGGAAGCGCAAAAGTCGCTGAAAGAATACGGCTTCGTTTTGCCCGAAGATTCGCAGGCGAATAACAGTCATCCCTCAACTCCAGCGACGGCCCCATGAGCGAGCTTTGGTCGGCGCTGGTCATTTCGCTACGCGTTTCGCTGCTCGCCACGCTAGCGACGACGCTCATCGCGGTTCCGCTCGCCTATAATCTGGCGAGGCGGCGCTTTGCCGGTCGAACCGTGGTGGAGACGCTGCTGACGTTGCCGCTCGTTCTCCCGCCGACGGTGGTGGGTTATCTGCTCATCCTGTTCTTCGGTGTGCGCGGGCCCGGTGGATGGGTGCTGTCTCACCTTTTCGGCGTGCGCTTGATCTTCTCCGAAGCCGGCGCGGTGGTCGCCGCAACCGTCGTTTCTCTTCCGCTCCTGTTCCTCCCGGCGAAGGCCGCCTTCGCGGGAGTCGATTTGGAACTGGAAGAAGTGGCGCGACTGATGGGCGCCAATCGCTGGGAGATCTTCTGGCACGTCAGCCTCCCACTCGCGCGGCGCGGAATCGCCAGCGGACTGCTGCTCGCCTTTGCCCGTGCGCTCGGTGAATTCGGGGCCACGGTGATGGTGCTCGGCGACATCTCCGGGCACCGCACGCTACCCATCAGCATTTACAACGACTTTCTCTCCGGCGAAGCGCGCGCTGCATTTCCTGCAGTCATTTTGCTGTGCATCACCTCGTTGCTGGTGATCTGGTTCTATAACAAATCAAGTGCGCACTAACCTTCACGAAGTGTAGTTGCGTCTGGCCCGAATGCTATAAACGCGCCATCCATCTCTAAGATCCCAACCCCTCTCTGCGACGTAACTTTATTAGGAGTTGAGTGTCTTATCTGTAGAGAGACGAGCTGCTGGCGAGTTTCTCTGATGAGAGGAATCCAATGATCAAGGTCAAGCACTTTCTCGATGCGGTGGAACCGGATGACGGCAAGCGGTTGTGGGTCGAGCCGATCGGCTGCACCACCGATCTGCGCGAGTGGTGCAAGATCGACCACCTGCTTACGCACCTCGGTCCGCCGATGAAGTTGTGGCAGTGGTACGAAGAGCATCCCGACGGCTACGACTATTTCCGCGCACAGTATCACGACATCCTGAAGAAGGGGCCGTATAAGGAAGCGCTGCAGCAGCTTGCGAAGGTGGCGGCCCACGGGGAGACGTTCACGCTGCTGCATCAGTGCGATGATCCGGTGCATAACTCCGCCACTGCGCTGTATGAGTTCATTGTCGAACTCGAAGCGTATCTCAAACCTGAGTAGCGGATACGACCGCGAAGGCGCGAAGGGCGCAAAGGAATTTGCGAAGGCATTCACTCTTCGCGTTTTCCTTCGCGCCCTCCGCGTCTTCGCGGTTTGCTTCAATCTGTTGAATGAGGCGGCTATAGTTGCACGCCTTGAGTATTCAGAGTGAAAAACTGTTGGAAGATTTGACGGACGCCCAGCGCGAGGCGGTGCAGCATGTCGATGGCCCGCTGCTGATCATCGCCGGTGCAGGGAGCGGAAAGACGCGCGTGCTTACGCGCCGCGTGGCGCATCTCGTGAGCATGGGGATCGTCCCGTCATCTGTGCTGGCGATCACATTCACCAACAAAGCTGCGGGTGAAATGAAGGAACGCGTGAGCGCCCTTTCTCCACGGCCCCTGCGGGATTTTGGCAAGCTCGATCAACCTTGGCCGCTGATCTGCACCTTTCACTCGCTCTGCCTGCGCATCCTCCGTTACTACGGTCCGCAGATCGGACTGCCCGCAAACTTCACAATCTACGACTCCCCCGACCAGACGCGAGCGATCAAAGAAGCTCTAAAAACGCTCGATATCTCCAGCACGAACTTCAGCCCCGCGACCGTGCACGGAACGATCAGCTCTGCAAAAAATCAGCTGCAAACGCCGGAGGCCTTCGCGCAGAGCGCAACCGACTTTTATCAACGGCAGGTCGCGCGGATCTACACGAAATACCAGCAGATTCTGAGCCAGAACAACGCGCTTGATTTCGACGATCTGCTCATGCGCACGACGCATGCCATGCGCGATCACCCCGATCTGCTTCGCGAATTGCAGGACCGATTTCAGTACATCCTGATCGACGAATACCAAGACACGAACCACGCGCAGTACGTTCTCGCGCATGCGCTGGCGCTGAAGCATCGCAACATCTGTGTGGTCGGCGATCCGGATCAGTCGATTTATGCCTGGCGCGGGGCGGACATTCAGAACATCCTCGACTTCGAGCACGATTACCCGGATGCGAAAGTCGTTCGCCTTGAACAGAATTACCGCTCGACGAAGCGCATCCTCCACATCGCTTCGACGCTCATCGCCAAGAATATTCAGCGCAAGGACAAGACGCTTTGGACCGAGAACGACGAAGGTGAGAAGGCGAAACTGTTCCTTTGCCAGGACGAATACGACGAAGCGAATGTGGTTGTCGAGCAACTCAAGCAGTTGCAAGCGCAGCAGCATTACAAATGGGATCAGATGGCGATTTTCTATCGCATCAACGCCCTCTCGCGCGTGATGGAAGACGCGCTCCGCAAGGCGAACGTGCCGTATCGCATCGCCCGCGGCGTCGAGTTCTACAATCGCAAAGAGATCAAGGATGTGCTGGCGTATCTGCGCGTCGTTGCCAATCCGGCGGATGAGATCAGCCTCACGCGCATCATCAACGTTCCCACGCGCGGCATCGGCGACAGCACGGTGAAATTGCTTCAGACCTACGCGGTCGCGAGCGGGACGACGCTGTGGGGCGCGCTGGAAAAAGCGAGCAGCGTCGCGGGGATCACCACGCGCGCCATTAACTCGATTCAGAAGTTCGTCGAGCAGATGAACAAGTGGCGCAAGCTCGCGGGCGGATATGCCGTGAGCAACGATATCTTCGGCGGGCAGAAGGGCCGCGTGCAGACGATCATGGAAGAGGTCGTCAGCGGCAGCGGACTCGAAGCGGCTCTTCGGAAAGATGACAAGGGCCTCGAGACCGGCGACTCACCGCTCGCGAACGTCAACCAGCTCATCACCAGCGCCCAGGAGTTCGACGCCGACAATCCCGATGGGTCGCTCGACGACTATCTCTCGGCGATCAGCCTCGTGAGCGACGTCGATCATCTGAAAGGCAACGGCGGGGCAGTCACGCTGATGACGCTTCACGCGGCGAAGGGCCTGGAATTTCCCGTCGTCGCGATGATCGGATTGGAAGAAGGCTGTCTTCCGCATGCTCGCGCTCGCGGAAACCTCAATGAGCTCGAGGAGGAGCGCCGACTCTGCTTCGTCGGCATCACGCGCGCCGAAGAGCGACTGATCATCACGAAGGCAAACTACCGCACGATGCGAGGCCTCCGCGAGCGCACAGTCACCAGTCCGTTTCTGAACGAGATGCCGCCGGAAGCGATGGAAATTATCGATCGGACGGGCGCCGACTACGCCGAGGCAGCCAGTCAGTCCCAGCAATATCTGGGCGACGAACCGAAGGGGCTCGCCGCCCAGTTTCGAAAAGGCCAGCTCGTGCGCCATCCGCAGTTCGGGATTGGCCGCATTGTCGATGTCACCGACATGGGTCAGCACACGCGCGCGAACGTTGACTTCAACCAAGCCGGCCGAAAGACGCTCATTCTCCAATACGCACGCCTCGAGCCCGTCGGTTAACCTAAACCGTATGAACGACTTCCACGTTCGTCACGATATCACCCGCGTTTACCGTCGCGACATCGCCGGGCGATGTCGACGTTGGTGACGAATTCGTTCCACCATCGACCACATCGCCGCCCGCGCCGTCGTTTGCATCGATGACATCGTTGCCGGCGCCGCCATACATCGAATCGTGTCCGGCGCCGCCGTTGAGATAGTCGCGACCGTCGTCGCCATACAAGTGATCCGCGCCGCCGCGGCCGTAGATGTGATCGTTGCCGTCGTTGCCGTGAATTACATCCGCGCCATTGCCACCATAAAGAACATCATCGCCCGCGCCGCCACTGATCGTCGTTGGAATCGTGATGGGCGGAGGCGGAGGAACCGCCGTCGGTGACGCCGTCGCGGTCGGAGTCGGGGCGCCAATGATGATTGAATCATTTCCGCCCAGCAGACTCGCGGCGATCGACTTCACCTTCGCCAGATCGAACGATTGTGTCGTCGTAATGATCCGCGCCGGCGTGCTATAGATCCCCGGGATGTAGGTCGTTTGCGTCACGATGAGCTTCGTACTTTGCTCGGAAACGCGAACGTCATCGCGATAGCTGGTGCCCGTGATCGTAAGCAAACCGGTCGTCGCGTTCAGCGACGCCGAAAGAAGCCGCCGGCCTTCCAAAGATTCGATCAGCATGATGGTAATCTCCCGATGAAACCCGCGGACCGCATCCGCCCACGCGGGCGAATTCACCCAAGTCCATCAATGCGAACGACGCCGATTGCGACTCATTGCCGGGGCAAAAAGATTTTTTCGCATTTGCGACGGGCGCGTTGTTTGCCGCATGCGGGCTACAGTGGTTTAATCCCGCCGACATGAACTCCGATATCCCCCGATGCCTCCCCGTTCCCACGCCCCGCAAGGTCACTTTCGGCAGTGAGACGTTTACCGTTCCGGCGCAACCGACGGTGCAAATCCCGACCGAAATTCTTCCGTCACTGTCACCCGCCTTGGACCGTCTTCAATCAGATCTTCATCGAGGCCCGGTCGTGCAATTGAGTGGAGATCGCGCGGACTTTACGTTCTCGCTCGATTCCGCTCTCCCCGCCCAAGGATATCGGCTTTCGATTACGCCGGTGGGCGTGCGGATCGCGGCTCGAGATTCGAGCGGCGCCTTCTATGGGATTCAAACGCTCCGTCAGATCGTTCGCCAGTCACCCGACGCTCTGCCAATTGTCGAGATCGAAGATTCGCCCGACTTTCCGAACCGCGGAGTGATGATCGATATTTCGCGCGACAAGGTTCCGACGATGGCGACGCTTCGCGCGCTCATCGACAAGCTCGCAGAATTGAAGATCAACCAGGTGCAGCTCTACACCGAGCACACGTTTGCGTATTCAAAGCACGCGACGGTCTGGAAGAACGCCAGCCCCATGACCGCCGAGCAAATCCAGGAGCTTGATCATTTCTGCCGCGAGCGGTTCGTCGAGCTGGTGCCGAATCAGAATTCGTTCGGCCACATGGAACGATGGCTGAAGCATTCCGAGTACAAGGATCTGGCGGAATGCCCGGACGGTTTTGACTTTCCGTGGGGCCAGCACATGGACAGCGGATTCTCCCTGAACCCGGGCGATCCACGATCGATCAAGCTGATTGAAGGGTTGTATGAGGAGTTGCTGCCGAACTTTTCCAGCAAGCAGCTGAACGTCGGCTGTGATGAAACATTCGATCTCGGGCTCGGGCGAAGTAAAGAGCAAGTCGCAAAGCGCGGGAAGGAAATCGTTTACCTGGATTTTCTACTGAAGATCTACAACGCTGTGAAGTCGCGCGGGCGCACGATGATGTTCTGGGGCGACATTATTCTGCACAAGCCGGATCTGATTCCGCGGCTGCCAAAGGATCTGATCGCGCTGAACTGGGGCTACGAAATCGGCCATCCCTTCGCCGAACAGACGGCGTCCTTTCATCACGCGGGTGTGCCGTTCTATGTTTGCCCCGGCACCTCAACGTGGTGCACGCTCGCGGGGCGAACGGACAATGCGCTCGCGAATCTGAAGGACGCCGCCGATCAAGGTCTCGCGCACGGCGCGATTGGTTATCTCATCACCGACTGGGGCGACTACGGCCATCTTCAGTATCTGCCCACGAGCTATCTCGGCTTTACGGCGGGCGCCGCGTATTCGTGGTGCATCGCGAGCAATCGTGAATTGGATCTGGCGAGTGCGCTGGATCGCCACGTCTTCCTCGACCGCGCCGGTGTCATCGGCAAATTGATGTACGACCTCGGCAACGTCTACAAGACGATTGCCGCCCCGAGCTTCAACTCGTCAAAACTGTTCTGGGCGCTGGTCGCCGGGCCGGATCGCAAGGAGACAATGAGCGGCGTCTCCAAGGCGGATTATGACGCCGCCGAAAAGAGGATCGACGCGCTCGCACCTTCGCTCGAGGCCACGAAGATGGACTGCACCGACGCGGACCTCATCAAAGCCGAAATCCGCAACACGATCGCGATGCTGAAACTCGGCGCCGCCCGCGGGCGATGGGTGCTCGATCCGAAGTCAGAGAATCCGAAGGACCTCAAGTCGCGATTTGAAAAGGTAATCGCCGACCATCGCCGACTATGGCTCGCGCGAAATCGTCCGGGTGGCTTGAACGACAGCGTCGCCAGACTATCGGATCGCGCAGCGGAGCTCCCGGCGTAGACTGCTCTCCAAGGAGAGCCCGCCATGACTGCCGCGCCGGATTCACATGAAGAACTGAAACACGAACGATTTGAGCTGCTTGCACAACTGGAGGATCGGCTGGAAATGCCGATGGTTGTGCTCGGTTTCGTCTGGCTGGTCCTGCTGATCCTGCAATTCGTCCACAAGGGGCCGACACCGAGGCTTGATCGCATCAGTCTCGCGATCTGGTTTGTTTTCATCGTCGATTTCGTGCTGAAGTTCATTCTCGCGCCCGAGAAATTGCCGTTCTTGAAACAGAACTGGCTGATGGTGATCGCGCTGGCCGTGCCTGCGCTGCGGGTGTTGCGCTTTGCGCGTGCGATCCGCATCCTTCGCGCGGCGCGTGCTGCACGCGGCGTTCGATTGGTAAGAGTCCTTGGCTCCATCAACCGCGGAATGAGAGCACTCAGTGCGACGATGGGGCGCCGCGGGTTTGGATACGTCGCCGTGCTCACGCTGATCGTAACGCTCACCGGCGCCGCCGGAATGTACGCATTCGAGAACAACAATCCGGGAGGGCACGGGTTGAACAACTACGGTACCGCTGTGTGGTGGACGGCGATGGTCATGACAACGATGGGCTCAGAGTATTGGCCGCAGACAACGGAAGGGCGAGTCCTATGCTTCCTGCTCTCGCTCTATGCGTTCACCGTCTTCGGCTATCTGACCGCGGCGCTCGCATCGTTCTTCATCGGTCGCGATGCCGAGAACGACGAAGCCGAAGTCGCCGGCACGAAGCAGATCGACGCGCTGCGGATGGAGATCGTTGCGCTGCGCGATGAGATCCGTCAATTCGCAGCAGGTCGAGGAACCTAATACAGCCGCTTAAGCTGATCGCTCACCGCCTGCGGGATCGAGTCGATGTCTCCGGCAAGCACTGCATCCCATGCGCAGCTCATTCCCATCGCCATCACGAGAAACTGCTCGAGCGTCGCGGGGTCCAGGCCCTTCTTATGCGACCACCGCACGTAATACTGCAACGTCGCCGAAACGATTGACGATACCGCGTAAGCGACCAGCCGATCGGGCGATTGCTTCCGCGCATCGTTGGTGCGCGAAGGCATGGCGCCGTTCAGCTTGTGGTTGATCACCTCGAGACAGTCGAGCAGATCGCGATACGCTTCGCGAGCGTCGGGGATTTGGTTGGCGGAATCGGCTTTCCATGCGAGCCAGAGGAAGCCTGTTTCTTCATCGACCTCAGTCTTTTTGAGCGGTGGAAGCTTCGCGTGGTTGAGCACGCGCGCGATGGCCTCTTCGTACGTCATCGTTGACGAAAGTAACGCAATGCCTGAGCGTATGAAAGTCACGCCGTTGCTTCGACCTCGAGGCGCACCATGGCGACGTGAACTCGTCCCGCTTCATCGACCGGATGCAATTCCAGATAGCGTGCGACGAGATCAGCGATGAACGTCTCGCGCTCAGCCGGCGGAATACGATCGGTCCACGGTATCCAGGTCGTGCGGACCCAGCCGGCGAAGCGCTCCGGCGTGGCGTGCGTCATGTCCTTCGGGATCAACTCGACACGCCCCGCGTGAAAACCGGCTGCGGTCAGCCAGCGGGTGTACTCTTCCGGGCCGTGAAAGCCGTAGCGGAAGTTGAAGTCGGTGAAGTAGCGCGACCAGCGGGGATCGTGTGTCAGCTCGGTGGCGGTCGCGAGCATGCCACGGGCGTTTCCTCGCCCGCCCATCTGGAGCAGGATTCGCCCG
Organism: Phycisphaerae bacterium; assembly: GCA_025924315.1. GTDB lineage: Bacteria > Planctomycetota > Phycisphaerae > Tepidisphaerales > Tepidisphaeraceae > JAICIO01. The sequence goes on along the minus strand of JAICIO010000066.1, from coordinate 7,385 downwards.
CCGGTTTTCAGCGATCGGTGGATGCCTCGCAGGATCGGCTCGTGATCGTAGACCCAGTGCAGGACTGCGTTGGAGAAGACGATGTCGAACTCGTTCTCGAAGTTGAGCGAGCGCGCGTCGGCGTGGTCGAAGGACAGATTCGGCCGATGAAACGTGCGAGTTGCGAAGTCGATCATTTCCTGCGAGAGATCGACGCCGACGATTCTGCCGCGAGGAAGTTGTTCGGCGATCTCGGCGGTCACCTTGCCATCGCCACATCCAAGATCGAGCACGCGCTCGTCGCCGCGAAGATGGAGCTTCGCGATCAGCTCGCGCGCCCACTTCTGTTGCTCCGAAGAATTCTTCGCGTAGTCGGTTGCGTTCCATGTTGGCATGACGTCCTCATACTTGTTTGAAACCGGCCAGCACCGCCAGCTCGAACCATTTCCAATAGCAATCGACATCCACGAAGCCGATTTCGCGCAGCCATGCGAGCTGCGTTTCGGCCGGCGCGAGAATGTTCGCATCCTGCTCGTGCGAGGCGTTTACCTGCTGCATGACGTCGGCCGGCCTGATCGAGTGCCCGCGCGCGGCTTGGTATGCGGCGACGTGCTCGCTGAAGATCTCGATCCACATCGCGTCGCCGAGCGCGGTGGCGGCGGCAACGTGTTCGAGGTTGATAAACACTCCACCGGGCGCGAGCAGGTCAAAGAGCTGGCCGTAGATGATCCGCTTGCGGTCGTCCGGCGAATGGTGAATCGCGAAGCCGGAAACGATCGCGTCGAATTGCTTCCTGTCACTGGGAAGAGAATCAACCCAGTCATCCTCGTTGAAGTTTCCGCGGACGAAGGTGACCTGCGATTCGTTCGCAACGCTCAGCTTTTCGCGGAAGCGCGCGAGCATCGCATCGGAACCGTCAAACGCAACGACCGTCGCTCTTGGTTCGGATGCGAGAATCGTTCGCGTGAGGACGCCATCGCCGCAGCCGACATCGAGCACGCGCAGCGGGCGGTGCTTCACATGCCGCAGCAGGCGCATCATCGTTTCGAATTGCGCCGCAGTTCCTGGAATGCCCGCGCGACGCCCATCGGTGAAACGGGCGACGACTTCAGCGTTTTGCCAGACGGTCCAATCGGTTTGTCTGTTCATGGTCTGATCTTTCGCTTTCGTAGGGTCCGCTTCACCGGACCGGTTACTCTCCCGGCGCGCAACGCGAATAATCGGTCCGCTGAAGCGGACCCTACGAGAGACGACGTACTTGCGGTAAAGAGAACTACACCGACGCGTGTTGCGTCACGAGCTTTTCTCGGCTGGCGGCCGTGCGAAGTCGATTGATCGCGCTGAGGTACGCGAGGGCGCTCGCTTCGAGAATGTCGGTGCTGAGACCACGGCCGCGGACGATTTTGCCGCTGTGATTCAGCTCGATCTGAACCTCGCCCTGCGCTTCCTTGCCTTTGGTGACGGCGCGAATTCGGTAATCTTGAAGCGAACCTTTGACGCCGGTGAGGCGCGCGATGGCGGAGTAGATCGCGTCAACCGGGCCGTCGCCGATGCTCGCGTCCTGTTGAATCTCGCCGTTGCTGTCCTTCAGCGAAACCGTTGCGGTTGGAATCGTGTTCGAGCCGGCGGTCACCTGCAGGCCGACGAGTTCCCAGAGGGCCGTCTCGACTTCCAGCTGTTCATCGACGATTGCTTCGATGTCCTCGTCGAAGACTTCCTTCTTCTTGTCCGCCAGCGCCTTGAACTTGTGAAAGGCGGACTCCAACTGTTCTTCGCTTAACGTAAAGCCGAGCTGCGCCACACGATCTTTGAACGCGTGACGGCCGCTGTGTTTGCCAAGCACCAGCGAGTTGGCGGGGATGCCCACGTGCGCCGGATCCATGATCTCGTACGTCTCGCGGTATTTCAGCACGCCGTCCTGGTGAATGCCGGATTCGTGCGCGAACGCGTTCTGGCCGACGATCGCTTTGTTGCGTTGAACAACCAAACCCGTGAGTGTGCTGACCATGCGGCTGGTCGGAAAGATCTTCGTGGCGTCGATGCGCGTGTTAATCTTGTAAAAGTCGTTCCGCGTTTTCAGCATCATCACGATCTCTTCGAGCGCCGCGTTGCCCGCGCGCTCGCCGATGCCGTTGATCGTGCACTCGATCTGCCGCGCGCCGCCTTCAACCGCAGCAAGAGAGTTCGCGACGGCCATGCCCAAGTCGTTGTGACAATGCGACGAGAGGATGATGTTTTTCTCGCGAATGATCGGCAGCTTCTTGATCAGGTGCGAGAAGATTTCGCCGTAACCTTTCGGCGTGGCGTAGCCGACGGTGTCGGGCAGATTGATCGTGGTCGCGCCCGCTTCGATCGCGGCCTGCACGATCTCTTCGAGAAACTCCATCTCGGTGCGGCTGGCGTCTTCGGGGCTGAACTCGACGTCATCCGTGTATCCGCGCGCCTGCCGGATCGACTCGACGCTGATGCGGATGATGTCTTCCTTGGCTTTCTTCAGCTTAAAGTCGCGATGAATTTTGGAGGTCGCGCAGAAGACGTGGACCCGGCCGCTCTTCGCGTCTTTAATCGCTTCGCCGGCGCGCTCGACATCTTTCGGCGTGCAGCGCGACAGGCCGCACACCGTGGATTTCGTCACCTCGGCCGCGACGGCCCGAACGGACTCGAAGTCGCCGTTGGATGCGATGGGAAAGCCGGCCTCGATGATGTCGACGCCGAGGGCTTCGAGCTGGCGGGCGATCTCGACTTTTTCCGGAAGCGTCAGCGTCGCGCCCGGAGATTGCTCGCCGTCTCGCAACGTGGTGTCGAAGATTCGTACCGTTTCCATGACCAGCTCCGAATAAGGATGAATTATGAAGGATGAAGGATGAAGCGTCGGCTTCGCTCCTCACAACTCACTGATTCATCGTGCCTCATAAAACAGAAAACCCCGCGATCGATGATCGCAGGGCCGATAGAAAAGTCTTCTTGGCAGCGCAGTCCCTACGATCACACAGACGATGTTCCGAGAGCCAGAAGGCCCGGAAGGAGTCGAAGGGTAAGTCGAGACTGCAACTGCATGGTGCTAAGTAAATCGGCGGATCGGTCGAAAGTCAAGCAACTTTTTCTCGTGCTGTGCGCAGAGCGATTTCGTCGCGTTCAACAACGCTATTTGGAAGAGTGGATTTTCACCACGACCAGAACGGGCAGAAATGCTCAGGCCAAGATCGCAGACGACTGGCTCATGGGCGGATCGGAAACGTCGATCTCGATCGCTTCGAGAATGCACGTTTCATTGAGACCCAGGCGGGCCTCATCGCAGTGCGTCTCCACCATGAGTTGCAGTGCGTCTCTCAGATTGGCGCGACATTCGGCCAGCGAGCGTCCCTGCGAGATCGTGCCGGGGATCTCCTCGACCCATCCCACAAACGAACCGTTGTGTTCCGGTCTGATGATGGTGTGGTATCGCTGCTTCATAACGGAACATCTGATACAGTTTGCCTGGATAGGTCAAGATATTCTTTTGCATTTAACCGAATTCGAGACGCGATTTTGTTCGGCTGGTAATTGTTGATTGGTGATTGACAGGAGTCTCTTCAATCACCAATCAACAATTACCAGCACCCCCTTGCATGCCCCGGCCGTTCCACTAACCTATAATCGTTCGAGCACTCCGGGCAATGGGGTCCAGAGGCCGAGGGTGAGCGTTGGTGATCAGAGTCGATCATCCTGCTCCGACGATAGCTGACTTATGTTCGCCAGCCAGTCCGATTCCCGCTTCGCAGTTCCCTTCACGACGTGTTGTTGAAGCCTCCTCCGTCCTGCGCCGCGCACAGGACACTCGGGTTTTGCGCGCAATATTTTTCCGAATAAGTGAAAGCCATGACCACAACTTTTGATCCTGTTCAAGCGCCACCGGCGCAATCCAACGGCAAGACAGTCATTACCTTACCCTCGGTCACCGTTCGCTTTGCAGGCGACTCGGGCGACGGCATGCAGCTGGCGGGGACGCAGTTCACCGACACCTCGGCGCTGGTCGGAAACGACATCAGCACGCTGCCAGATTTCCCCGCCGAGATCCGCGCGCCGGCCGGCACACCGGCGGGGGTGTCGGGGTTTCAGGTGCACTTTTCCAGCACTGACATTTTCACCCCGGGCGACGCGGTCGATGCGCTCGTCGCGATGAACCCGGCCGCCCTCAAGGCCAACGTGAAGAGCGTGAAGGATGGCGGGATCGTCATCGTTAACGAAGACGCTTTTGGCGAGAAGGACCTGAAGAAGGCCGGGTACGCCGTCAACCCGGTGGAAGACGGCTCGCTCAAGTGCTACCGCGTCATCAAGGTGCCGATCAACAAGATGACGACCGAGGCAGCGAAGGATTCGGGCCTCGGCGCCAAGGACATCGACCGCTGCAAGAACATGTTCGCGCTCGGGCTCGTGTACTGGCTCTACGGCCGACCGATGGATTCGACGCTCGGCTTCATTGAACGCAAGTTCGGCAAGAAGCTTCCGGCGGTCGCGCAGGCGAATGCGCTGGCGCTGAAGGCCGGCTATCACTTCGGTGAGACGGCCGAGCTGTTCCACGAGCAATACCTCGTGCCGAAGGCCAAGCTCGCGCCGGGCAAGTATCGTAAGATCACCGGCAACGAAGCGATCGCGCTCGGCATGATCACCGCGTCGAAGCTCGCGGATAAGCAGCTCGTTTACTGCAGCTATCCGATCACGCCCGCGAGCGACATTCTGCATGAGCTCTCCGCGCATAAGAACTTCAACGTCGTAACGTTCCAGGCGGAAGACGAAATCGCCGCGGTGGGCGCCGCGATCGGCGCGTCCTTCGGCGGGGCGCTCGGCTCGACGGGAACTTCTGGGCCGGGACTCGCGCTCAAGGCCGAAGCGATTGGCCTCGCGGTGATGACGGAACTTCCGCTGGTCGTGATCGACGTTCAACGTGGTGGGCCGAGCACGGGCTTGCCGACGAAGACTGAACAGGCGGATCTTTTCCAGGCGATGTACGGCCGCAACGGTGAATGCCCGATTCCGATCATTGCCCCCGCGTCGCCGAGCGACTGCTTCAACGCCGCGGTCGAAGCGTTCACGATCGCGACGAAGTACATGACGCCGGTGATCCTGCTGAGCGACGGCTATCTCGGCAACGGCGCCGAGCCGTGGCTGATCCCCGACGTCAGCAAACTTCCGCGGATCACGATCACGCATCCGAAGGAATCGAACGACGCAAGCGGCTTCATGCCGTACAAGCGCGACGAATCGCACGTGCGTCCGTGGGCGATCCCCGGCACGGTCGGACTCGAGCATCGCATCGGCGGACTTGAGAAACAGGACGGCACAGGCAACGTCAGCTACGACCCCGCGAACCACGAGCACATGGTTCGCACGCGGCAGGCGAAGGTGAACGGCATCAAGCCCGCCGGCACGGACATTCTGTGGACAGGTCCGAAGAAGGGACAAATCCTGCTCGTCGGCTGGGGCAGCACGTTTGGGGCGATCAAGGCCGCGACGCTCGAACTTCAGAAAGAAGGCATCGCCGTGGCGGCGTGTCACCTGCGGTATCTCAACCCGTTGCCGGCGCGCCTCGGCGAGATTCTTAAGGCATTCGATCATGTCCTTGTGCCCGAGATGAACCTCGGCCAATTGCGCATGTTGCTTCGATCGAAGTACCTGGTCGATGCGAAAGGCCTGAACAAAGTTCGCGGACAACCGTTCACGATTACCGAAGTCGTGCACGGCGCGAAAGCGGTTTTGAGTGGCGAAGTCGAGATCGCGGTGAAACAAGACAGCACGAGCCTCGACGTCTCCACCGGCGGAGAGTGAGAAAGATTGTGTGGCACAGCCGCCCTCGGCTGTGCTTCGCCGGCGCACAGTCCCGACAGATCGGGACTGTGCCACATGAGCTTTGAGAATCTGAATCTGTGAGAGAATTACTATGAGCGTTGCACCACTTCCATCGAATCTTCCCGTGCTGAAGCCCGGCGATTACGCCACCAACCAGGACGTGCGCTGGTGCCCAGGTTGCGGCGATTACTCGATCCTCATGCAGACGAAGAAGGTCTTCGCCAAGCTGGGGATCGATCGAAGCAAAACCGTTTTCATCTCCGGCATCGGCTGCTCGTCGCGGTTTCCGTACTACATGAACACGTACGGGATCCACAGCATCCATGGCCGCGCGCCGACGTTTGCGACGGGACTGAAGCTCGCGCGGCCGGAGCTCAACATCTGGATGGTGACCGGCGACGGCGATGCGCTTTCCATCGGCGGAAACCACTTCATGCACATCATCCGCCGAAATGTTGACGTGAAGATTTTGCTGTTCAACAACAAGATCTACGGCCTGACCAAAGGTCAGTACTCGCCGACAAGCGAGCAGGGGAAGAAGACCAAGAGCACGCCGATGGGCGCGCCGGATTATCCCGTCCGTCCCGTTTCGATTGCGATCGCGGCAGAAGCAAGCTTCGCCGCCCGCGCGATCGACATGGACGTGAAGCATCTCGAATATGTCCTCGAACGCGCCGCCAAACATGTTGGTACTGCCTTTGTCGAGATCTATCAGAACTGCAACATCTTCAACGACGGCGCGTTCGAGTACGCGACCGACAAGGCGACCAAAAGCGACACGACGCTCTATCTCGAGCACGGCAAGCCGCTGGTCTTCGGCAAGGAAAACGACAAGGGCATCCGCCTGCACGCGATGAATCCCGAAGTCGTCAGCCTGCGTGAAGTGAATCAGGATGATCTGCTCATTCACGACGAGAAAACGCCGGAGCCGAGTCTTGCGTTTCTCTTGAGTCGCATGCGCTATCCTGATTTCCCCGAACCCCTCGGCGTCTTCCGCGACGTCGAGCACGAGCGATACGTCAATCTCGTCCGCAAGCAGAATGAGGAAGCGATCGCGCAAAAAGGCCCGGGTGATTTGCAGAAACTTCTGACCGGGAACGAGACTTGGACCGTTGAATGAACAGGCGAGTGATTTTGGTTTTGTGCCCTCGTCATGCGCTCTTCCCAAGATCGAAAGAGGTGCTGCGATGGCTGACAAAGCAGAAGCTCCGCGCGTTCTAACCGAACCGATGGGGGAGGCGCTGGTCGTGCGTCTCAAGACGAAGGTGCTGGAGGACCGGGATCTCAACCTCGTGACCGAGCTCGTCGCGCCGGCCAGTCCCGCGACCGGTGTGAAGGCGATCGTGCTCGACCTGTCGCACGTGCAGTTTCTCCCCAGTCTCGCCATCGGTATCCTCATGAAGTGGAGCGACGCATGCAAGCGGCGCGAGCAGGAGCTTCGTCTCGCCGCGCCTCTGCCCCAGGTCCGCGAGGTTCTCAAGATCACGCGTCTCGATCGGGTTCTGCATATCTTCGACACAGTCGAAGAGGCCGCGAAGTAGGCGGCATCTGAAGTCTTCTTATTTAGCCGCGGCGTTTAC
>JAICIO010000065.1 GCA_025924315.1 Phycisphaerae bacterium | reverse complement strand
CGCGAATCCGCGCGCTTCGGGAGTCATGATTGTGATTCGTGCCGGTAGGGTCCGCTTCAGCGTACCGGTTATTCGCTTTTTAGAACAGAAATAACCGGTCCGCTGAAGCGGACCCTACAAATGCTCCTTGAGCAGTTCCTTCAACTTCTTCCGACCCTGAAACACGTGCCATTTCACCGCTTCTACGCTGCACTGCAGCGCTTCGGCCACGTCTTTCTGGGGCATTTCTTCGATTGTGAACATCACGATCGCGAGCCGCTGTTTTTCCGGGAGCTGCATCAGGGCTTCCTGCAGCTTCGCGCCCATTTCCTTGCTTTCGAGCACGTGGGCCGGGTTGTCGGATCCGCCGGACCATTCGCTTGCGCCGGGCGCGTCGGCCTGCTGCGATTCTGAGTTCGGCCCGAGCACGTCGTCGAGTGGCAGTTGCTGGCGGATCTTTCGACTCCGCCGATAGTTCAGCGACAGGTTCGAAACGATCCGCATCAACCATCCGCCGAAGGCTCCGGGCTTCTGAAGGGTGCTCAGGCTCGTGTACGCCTTCAGAAATGCGTCCTGCGAAACCTCCAGGGCATCCTGCGTGTTCCCCAGAAGCCGGAACGACACCGCGACGGCCTGTCGCTGGTATCGGTTGATCAGCTCGTCAAATGCTTTGGAATCGCCCTGCAAAACCCGATTGACGAGCTGCTCGTCCGGCGGTCCAGAGACAGCGGGCACATCACGTCGCTGGCTGTCGCTGGAACCAGGCTCCATAGGTTGGACACTGTAACGGAGGGATGGTTAGAGGGTTGGAGGAATTTTCTATGGAAGAAAAACTCGCATTTTGAGCACGAAACCCGTCCCGTAGGGTCCGCTTCAGCGGACCGGTTATTCGCTTTTCCGACCAGAAATAACCGGTCCGCTGAAGCGGACCCTACAAGAGCGATTCTTATCGGACCAGGGACAGAAGCTCCTTGCAATACTGGGCAGTCGCTTTGGCGATCGCGTCCGGCCCTTCGTCGAGGTGTTCGCGGGCGCGCCGGACGAAGGCGGTCCCGACGATCGCGCCGTCCGCGACGCCTTCGAGCTGCTTCACATGCTCGGCCTTGTTGATGCCAAAACCGACGCAAACGGGGACGTCGGTCATTGATTTGAGCTGGCGAACGTTGCTTTCGAGGTCGGCGGGGAGCTTGTCGCGCTCGCCGGTGATTCCCGAGATTGAGAGGTAGTAAATGAACCCGCTGCTGAGCCGCGCGATTTCCTTGCGGCGCTCGGGCGTCGTCGTGGGTGCGATGAGAAGGACCGTATCGAGCCCGGCGGAGCGAACTTTATCGCAAATCGATTCGGCTTCGGGTGGCGGAAGATCGGGCAGGATCAATCCACTGAAACCCGCGGCCTTTGCGTCTTTGAGAAAGCGATCAAGCCCGTACCGGAAGACGATCGAGTAGCTCACCATCGACACGAGCGGAATCGAAACGCTCTTGCGCGCTTCGGCCACCGTCGCGAAGACCTCCGCCATCTTCAGCTTCTTCTCAAGCGCCGCGGTGAACGCTTCCTGAATGACCGGTCCATCCGCGATCGGATCGCTGAACGGAAATCCAACTTCAACCAGGCTGCCCCCGGCTTGCTCAATCGCAGGAAGCGACGCCAAAGTCGTCGCGAGATCCGGAAACCCCGCCGCGATAAACGGCATCAGCGCGATCTGCTTCTTCTCGCGCAACGCGCGGAATGTGTCGGGGATCGAACGAGAGGCGGCGGTCGTGGAAGGCATCGGGAATTGATCCCCTCTCCCTGAAAGGGAGAGGGTTAGGGTGAGGGTCGAGCGTGGCAGTCGAGTTGCGTCACTTGCGAAACAACGCGCTCCGACGATACACGCTTCACCCTCACCCCCACCCTCTCCCCTGCAGGGAGAGGGAGTAAGAGGCAATCAAACAACCTGAACCTTCCGGCCCGCGCGGCGCTTGCGGTTGATCATCTGGCGGCCCTTTTTCGTCCGCATGCGGGCGCGGAAACCAATCTTGCGGGCGCGCTTCACGGCGCTCTTTTTGTGCGGGTAATGCATCGAACGTTCCTCGATCTTTCCTTCGCTATTTCTTCGCCGTCGGTGCTTCGATCGTCACCTGGACGGACTCAAACGCCTGGTTTCCGCGGCTGTCACTGGCCCGGAGGGTCACTTGATGCGTTCCCGAGGCCAAACTCGGGATCGTGAAGCTGTACGCTTCATCAGGCGAATCGGCGATCTTATCCGATGGCAGCACCGTCTGCCAGTCGTCATTGGAATCGACCGCGTATTCCAGTTTTGCGACCGTCGTGGTGCGATCGACCACACGGGCGTCAACCGCGGCCGAATTTCCCTTCGCGGCGACCTTCATGTCGCCGATGATCGGGGCCGTGTTATCGACCACGATCGGATCGCTGATACGCTCCGCCGTCCGACCACTGCCGCGCGCGTTGGACAGCTCATCGGACGCGACGATCTTCAACTCGTATCGACCATCCGCGACCGAGCGCGTGTCCCAGTCGTACGTCGCGTCGGTGAGCTTATCCTTCAGCAGGATCCACTGTTCCCTCGCCGTGTGACGGAAATAGATGCTGTAGCGCAGCGGATCGGTGTTGGGATCGCTCGCCTCCCACGTGATCGTCTGCACGCGCTGCGGGCCGGTCTTGGGGGTTGCACCGGCGCTCGTGTCATCCGTCGCAACGGGCGAGACCGTAGTGTCCGCTTTCCCTTGCGGGGTGATCTTGATCGACTTGATCTGCGGCGCCATGTTCGGCACCTCATACGCCACATCGACTTCATCGACCACCGGCGTGGTCTTGCCCGCGTTGCCTGTGAAGCTCAATCGATACTGAAAAAACCGCGCCGGCTTCGCCGCCGACTGCACATACTCGGCCGCGGGAATTTCATCCGACCATTTCGACCAGCCCGTATCACTCGTTTCCTTCACATTCCCACTGCGCGTCGCCACAGTGAGCTTCGTGCTCTCCGGCAGCGAGCCGAGCAGATGAATCTTTCCAAACCGGCTGATCTGCTGCGCATCGAGCACGGCGCTGGTAAACGTGCCATCCGTCGCGAAACCCTTGCTCATCACGCCGATGTCGCCGACGTTCGCGAGACCGAGATAGATCTGCCCGCTGCGCGTCGCGAGCATGCTGAGCACTTCCTTCGGATCGACCTTCGCGAGCACGACGGTTTCTTCCGCCTCGGGATTGATCTGGTAGATCATCCCTTCGCCGCCCGTCCCCGCGAGGAGCACGCCGTTGTTTTCGATCATCGAATAAACGACCACCGGCTGGCGGAAGATCTCGGTGACGAAGCCATCCTTGTCGATTTTATAAATCGCATTGCCCTGCGCGCCCGGCTTGGCTTCGCCTTTCGGAGGCGGCAGCTTTGGCATCGCGCCGGGCTGCGCGGCGCCGGTGCTCGGCATGCCCGGATTCGGCTGCCCACCAGGGGGCGTCGGACTTGGCGAGCCCGGCTCGTCCTGCATGTCGGTGGTCGTCGGTCCTTCGGTCGCGAGTTTCACAACCGGCGTCCAGTCATTCCGATGAATGGTGGCACCGACATTCCTGTCGGTGATCGGACGCGGTAATCCGCGGCCGAGGACATGCGTCGATGAGTACACCGCCGCATCACAGACAAGAATGTCTGTGCCACCAAGAGTTGCCGACACCTGGTGATCGATCTTCTGCTTCGGTGCCGGATTCTCCTTCTTGGGAATCGGCCGCGGCTCGCCGGGGTTCGGGGGCGGGACCTTCGGCGGCTCGGGATTCGCCGGCGGGCTCGACGGAATCGGCACGCCGCCCGTATCGCTCGCCTCCGGCCGGCCGGATTTTTCCGCCGCGCCCGGCGTTTCCGCCTCCTGGCCCTCCGGTTGATCGCTCGCCTCCGCGGTCGCGGCATACAGGTTGCCCTTGCCGTCCAGTGCCAGCGCGCTGATCTCCGACTCCGCGGCGTCGAACATCACGAACGATTCCTTGGTTTTACGATTAACGCGATAGACGAGGCCGTTCGGATCGGTGCCAACGTAAAGAATGTCCTTCCCGCCGTCGATCAGTGATAACAGGTTGTTCTCATCGCTCTCGAACACGAGCTCATGCGTGTCGTCCGGCTTGATCTCAAAGAGTTGCCCCTGCGGACCGGTGGCGGCGTAGATCATTCCGTCGGCCGTCTGCACCAGCGACCAGATGTATTGGCAGCCGTCGGTCTCGAAAATCACCTTTGGCTTTTCACCCGCGGCATTGATGCGGAAGATCTGTCCCTTTTCGCCGCTTGTGCCGATGAGCAAGCGGCCTTTCTGATCGATGAGCAACGAAGAAACGATCGTGTTGTCATCCAGCTTCGCGACGGTTTCGACTTTCTGGTCCTTCACGGAAAGCACGATGCCCGAAGGCCCGGTGCCCGCGTAGATCGTCCCATCGGCGGCCTCGACCAGCGCATACACCGAGCTGATGTGCGCATCCTGTCCGAGCAGCGTCTTCACCGCGCGCGACAGTTTCAGATCGCCTAAATTCGTCGCGACGACGTTGTGAAACGTCCCCGCCTTAAAATCCGCCTCGCTCGTGTGTGTCCAATGCGAGGTGCCGACTGCGCTTGCGGTCATCGCGCAGAAAACCATCAACGCCGCGCACGCCGTCATCCTGAGCGCAGCGAAGGATCTCGGGATCGAGCGCGATGTCCGACCCCGAGATCCTTCGCTTCGCTCAGGATGACAGCGGGGCTGTGTTGATGACGAAAGTGTCGACTGACTCATGGTTGTTCCGATGGAGCGTTGTCTGGCTGACTGGGGGATGCCGGCGCCGGCGCATTGTCATTCTTCGGCGGAGTTGGTTTATTGCGCGGTTCTTCACCTTTCGGCGCGACTTGCTCACCCTTGGGTGGTTTGCCCGCGACTTCGACTCGAATCTCGCTGTCGATCGTGATGGTGAACTCCGCCGATCCATCCATCACGTTCTGCGTCGGCACGATCTTCACCGCCGAGCTCATGAACGGGCTGATGTTGCTGCGACCCGAATCGAGCAGCACGCGACGCCGCGACGACGGCATGTGCTGCATCGCGGTTCGACCGACCGCCACGCCGTCGGGCTGACGCAGCAGGCGGATGTACAGTGCGTTGTGGCGGATCTCATTCACGTCCTTGAGCACTGCGAAGACTTCGTTGATGTCCTGCGCCGTGAAACGGAAGGGCTTGGCCGCCGCCTCGTCCGTCAGATAGCGCTGCCAGTCAGAAATCACCAGCTGATAATCGCCATCGGGCAGATCCTTCGGCAGATCGATATCGACCGGCATCGTCTGCTCCGCCTCACGGAACGGGCGATACTGCACGAACGCGCGCACGTGTTCGCCCGGGCGATGTTTCAATCGCGGAACGTTGATCGACAGAATTTGCGCTTCGCGCGCCTGCGGAGTCACTCGAAAGGTGCCGGTGATCTTCGTCGGCATCACGCGCTCAAACGGATTCTCCGCCGCGGCCATGAGCGGCGTGCCGAGCTGGAAGAACACATCGCCCGGCTGCGCGTTCACGAGCGTGTTCTCCGCCCGCACGGTGCGATCGCCGAACTGCAGCGACACGTCGTAATCCATCGTCTGATACTGCGGCAGATCGCGCGCGCCGGTGAGGGCCGACGTAATCGCCACGCCGACGATCATCGGCGTGAGCTTCGGATGGGCGGCGCAATCGAAGTGATAGTTCACATCGCCGCTGCCGTCGGTGTATTGAATCTTCAGGTCGACCGGAATCATCGGCGGCGCCTTGCCGATCTTTCCGCCGACGCCCACAGTCTGATCCGCCGTCAGCGTGCCGGCCAAGCCGCTCATCGAGCCGAGCTTAAAACTCGTCATCAAATTCGCGACGATGCCGTTGATCTGTCCGCTGCCCATCGGCATCGAGATCACGCCTTCGTTGTTGAACGCATGACCGAAACCCCACATGCGATTGCCGATGACTTCGGTGCAGGTGCCGATGGCGGTCAGATCCATGTCGCCTTCAACGAGCGGCACCGCCAAAACCGATCCCGGCTGAAGCTTTGGAACATCACCACTGCTCGGCGCGCCGCCGCCCATTCCACCGGCCTGCAGCATCGACATCCCATACGCGCGAAAGATCGGCCCGAAATCTTCGATCACCTTTTGCGACACGCCACCAACCATGAGCGGCGTCGCGAGCGGATGCAGACGCATCGTTTCGCTCGGATCGCCAAAGAGAGAAGGATTCGGCGCGAGGCTGCCGTATTTCGCAAACGGCGACAGAGCCGGCGCCTTCGAAGCGCCCGGAAGCGGAACCATGTCAAAATAATTCCAGGTAGCTCGATCACTCGAGCCGCGCACGGATGCCCGCGGCTCGGCCGCGGGCTTTTCGGTTTGCCCCGTCACCTGCGGATTCGCAACCGTCGTCTGCGTCGCCGGCGCCGGCGTATCCACCGGCAGCTTCAGCATGTACTCAATCGGCTGCACCCCCGCAAGCGGATCCTTCACCATCGGCCAGCCGTACGCAAACGCGCCGATCATTCGATCGCGGCCCTGGTCGTCATGCAGAAAAATCGGCGAGCCGCTCATCCCCGCGATCGCGCCGGTGTGCTCGAGATTCTGGCCCTTGCAGTTGATGAGGATGACGTCGTATTTCGGATTGAAATTCTTCAGGACGGAAACGACTTCGACATCGAACTTTTCGATCTTCGTGCCTTTGAAGACCGACAGGCCGAACCCCTTCATGCCCGGCTTCACTTCATCGACGCGCATGTGCCGGTTGGGATCGAAAAGCGATTTCGTCTCCGCGCCGAACGCGACGCAGGACACGAGCAGCATGAGAACAATGCACAACCGTCGCATGAGTCTCCTGAACGAATGTCGAATCGTAGCATGACAGGGCGTGGCGGAGTAGTGCACTGAATGAATCACGTGAACCCGCTTGTCATCCTGAGAGCCTGTGATCTTTTCAGCGTGGCGAGGGCATCTTGCCCTCGCGAACGCGGCGGTAGCCGCAAATGCGAGGGCGAGATACCCTCGCCACGCAAAAAATCACAGACTCTGAGCGCAGCGAAGGATCTCGATGTCGAACGCGGCGCTCGGTCCCGAGATTCTTCGCTGCGCTCAGGATGACCTCGGAAGGCCCTTGGCTGATCAGACCGATATCCCCTTCCGCTGCATTTCGATGATCCACGGCGGTGTGTGTTCCAAGTAAATGCGCAAATATTTCTCGCGCGACAGATAAAAAAGGGCGGTTCCTCCTTGCGCGAAGATCGCGACGGCGATCAGGCAGAAATAGACGAGGCGGAAGACCAGCGTGCTGATCCGATTGAGATCATCCGCCATCTTCGCGCCCATCTGCCCGACCTCCGCGAGGTCGGAGTACTGGCTCAAATCGGCATGACTCGTCAGCAGCATGTAGATGGCGTAAGCCATGAGGAGTGATCCGAGGACCACTTGGTTGATCGCGAGTTTTTTGGGGGATTCGAGATCGAGCTTCCGCAGCTTGCTCGCGTTCATGAATTCGGAGTACGCGACGTACGACATCCCGGCCCCGAGTAGCACGCCGACGAGACTGAAGCTGCCGAGGCCGACGATGAGTGTCAGTCCGCCGAAGATTCCGACGGTCCACGCGTCAAACTTTGCGACGCTGATCGCGCGGTTGATCTTCTTGAAGTGCTTTTTCGACTCAGCAAGCTCCGCGACGTTCTCGGGGGTGAACGAAGGGAAGGCGGCAGCGGTAGGTGGCGGAAGTTGCGACACGGTCACATCGTATTATCGACCGATTGCGTTGTCAGACGCGAGAGGGTTCTCGATGATTCTTTTTGGTGGCACAGACATTCTTGTCTGTGATGCGGCGATGTACTCATCGACGCATATCTTCGGCCACCGAGTACGGTGTCCGATCACCGACAGGAATGTCGGTGCCACCAAACGTTTGACCGATCACGGCAGCGTCGTCGGGTTGACCTTCCCCGCCGCGTCGACATCCCACGGGTCGATCCCATGCACGACCTGCCCTTCATTCCTCGGCAACGTCCCGACGTGCAAATCCATGAAGAGGTAATTCGACCCCAGCCGCGCACCGTGCCGCGCCAGCTCCACGCGATTTCCGCCGGTGCCGTAGGGATATCCGAAATCGCCCGTGTTCATGTAATAGTCATCCCAGGTCGAAACTTTTTCGCCCATCACGATCACATCGCTCACGGGAACTCCGCCGGGCGATTTGTTCGAGAACTTAATCTTCTCGTCGGCGAGGTGCGCGTTGAGAATGTACGAATGATCCGCCGCGGGCATTTCGTCAGACGGGCACAGCATCTCCGGCGGATTGTAAACCGCAGGCTTGAACACGAAGACCGGCCAGCGATAACCGACCGGTGTGCTCGCGCCCAGCCCCGGCGGAAACATCCACCCGCGCCATTGGTTCGCATAAATTTCCAGCGAGATGCCGACCTGTCGCATGTTCGACTGACACTTCACCCAGTTCGCGTGCGCGCGGGCCCGCGCCAGCGACGGCAACAGCAGCGAAATCAAAATTGCGATGATGCCTATCACCACGAGCAGCTCGACGAGGCTGAAGCCGAAGATTTTTCGATTGCGCAGGGACACAGATCCTCCAGCGACTCCACGAACGACGTGTGCGGTCATTTCTATCTATCGCCCAGATGTGCGAACGTTGATCAAACGCCCGAGAAGGCGTTTTATTCTCCGGTAGGGTGCGCTTCAGCGCACCGGTTATGAAGAAACCGCGAAGGCGCGGAGGTGACGCGAAGAAAACAAAGTCTTGTAGGGTCCGCTTTAGCGGACCGGTTATTTCTTCCGTTCGAAAAGACGAATAACCGGTCCGCTGAAGCGGACCCTACAAATCCGACGCCGCTTCTCGTATCATTTCGTGCTTGGTCTTCATTTCATCAAGCGAAGGAGAATCGTTATGCCAACTCGATCAGCAGATGCAACGTGGACGGGGGATCTCAAGGGCGGAAAAGGCGACATCAAGCTTGCCAGCGGGGCGTGGAGCGGCGGATACTCGTTCGGCACGCGCTTCGAAAATTCGCCGGGCACGAATCCCGAAGAGCTCATCGCCGCCGCCCACAGCGCGTGCTTCTCAATGGCCCTTGCGGCCGGCTTGGGAAAGAACGGCTTCCAACCCAAGAGCGTTCGCACGACCGCGAAGGTGACGATCGACAAGGTCGGCGAGGGCTTCAAGATCACCAAGATCGCCCTCGACACGCAGGCGCAGGTGCCGAACATCGACGAAAAGAAGTTTCTCGAAATCGCAAACGCAACCAAAACCGGCTGCCCGGTAAGCGGCGCCCTCTCGGCCGTTCCCATCGAGCTGACCGCGAAGTTGCAGAGCTGAGGACTGGCGCCCGCTCGCGGCTTAGCGGGTCCTCGCTAAGCCGCAAGCGCCTGAACTGAATTCATCATTGAAGGGGTGCTGTGATGAGGTCAGGTTTTCACATCGCTTCCGCGCTGATCGGCGCGACCATACTTTGCGGCGGATGCACGAAGACAACCGTCCAGAAGATCGCGCGATATCAACTCGGCGACGAGCCGACGACCGAGCTCGTGCGAAAGACCGGCGTGTATGCGGTCAAATACGTTTCAGGTTCATCGAGTCAATCACACAAGATCGACGCGAGCGAGCGGCTGATGGACAAGGGCGAGCGACTCGGGTTCGCGACGGACGAGCATGGCAAAATCGTCGGCATCGCCGGCGAGCAGCGCATCCCGATTTACGATCTGCCACCCGATGCGCAGTCTGTCGTCTGGTATCACAAATCCAAACAGCAAACCCAGTTCGGCCGCGAGATGGAAAAGGCGGGACAAACCGCCGGTGAAATCGGAACGGTCGCCGCCGTCGGCACCCTCGCCGGCGTCGCAATCATCGGCGGGGCAATGCTCGACAACCAGGATGACTGCGCTTGCTCAAATTCCGTGAACAATCAACCCCCTCGGCACAAGCATCACCATCATCGTTGATGCAATCGTCAACATGTAGGGTGCTCTTTCAGCGAGCCGGCTATTCGCCTTTTCCGGCGAAAGAAATAACCGGTCCGCTGAAGTGGACCCTACATTTTTCGATCAAATCACTTCGGCAATCCCTCCACCTTCGCGTCGACGTTGCCGGTGGTCACCCATTTTCCGTTTGCATCGCGTTTGATCTGGACCCAGCAGGGAATGTTGAAATCGTCGCCAGGTTGAACGTCGTAAATGATCGCGTCGTCGCCGGCCTTGAAGCCCGCGGAGCTGGCGACCGTGATCCGTTGGCCGCCTTCGATCGATCGGATGGTCGTCTTCGCATGCGTGTTTGGCGCGATGATGGTTTTGCCATCGAAGAACCCGCTCGCCTTTCCGCCGACGCTCTTGGCGTATTCGAGCGGAACGACGTTCGGCAGGGTCTTCTCGTCCGGCGGGGATCGATCGAGATGTGCTCGACCGATGATGAATGTCGTCGGGGCGAGATGGATGGCCGTTTCATCTCCTGCGCGCGAAACGGATTCGATGCGATAGCTGCTGCGGTGCGTGTAATTGTCGTTTCCAATGCTGACAAACTCTCCGCGAAGTTTCTCGCCTTCAGGTAGCGTTCCTTTCGTGTAAAGGATGTTCTTCTCGAGATCGATTCGATCGATCGATCCGCAGTAGGCATCTTGCGGCAACTGAATCGTGAGATCGCCGAACTTCGTGAACCGTCCGCCGAGGTAGGTGAGCGCTTCGACCTCGGAATCCCGCACGCGCACGTGCAGGAACTCCTGGTAGTCCGGAAGTTCATAGCGGACGAAATCAATGCGCCCGTCGGCCAGCTCGATCCGCAGTGCGGGCGGCGTATATGGGCCGCCTGGGGGGCCGACCTGCTTGATCACAGCCGTGTTGCCGAACGGCTCGATCACCGCGGAGTAGGTGTGGCCTTCTGGATATCCTTCCGCAACCTGGCGCGCCAGCACGTATGTGGCGCGCGGCATCTGCGGAGTGATGCCGGGCGCTTCGGCCGAGCGCACCTGCATGTTTCCGAGGATCGGCACGGCCCAAAGTCGAAGATGCGCGGGGTTTTTTTCGTCTACAGTCCATGTGGCCGACCACGGGTCGGATGTCTCGCCCGCGCGCGGCGCGTGCAAAAACCCAAGGCCATTTCCCGGCGGGGGGTTCCAGTACGGCTTGTTCGGCATGCTCTTCACATCGCCGTCGACCCCGATTTGCGGACTCCAGTCGATGTTCTCGCCCGCGAGCGATCCCTTCCGCGGACCGCTCAGTGTCACTCCATTGAATACGACGTTCGTTCCCCTGCCGTGGAAGACGTAGTCGCTGGTCTTAGCGCCGACCACGCGGAAGAGATCCAGGACATAGCTCTCCTGCGGCGAGACATCGACGAGCGCAACCGCGCGACGATAGGAGCTCACGCGTTCGCCGTTGTAACAATTGCGATCATTTGCCTGCACGAACTGAATTCCCGGAAGCGCGAGAAACTTCTCGATCGTTCCGCCCGCATGCCCGGATTGCAGCTGTGACTCTTCATTCACGAGCACGGTCGTATGGCTCGCGGTCTGATGCGCCCAGCCGACTTGCGTGTGCGTGCTGCCGAGGCCGTAGCCGAGGTCGTAATTCAGCTGCTGGCCGCAGGCGTAGATGTTGAGGTTCAGCTCGTCGAGATGGCCGTGGTTGAGCGTCGGCCCGGCGCGGAGTGTGACCGCCCGCGAGTTCGGGCCCTCGCCGCTGCGCAGGATCGCGAGGCCGCGCTGGGAGATTAGATCCGACGCCGTCAACTCTTTCCCCGTGAGCGGGTGGATGACGTCGAATCGCGCGTTCGGATGCGCATCGACCGGCTCTGCATGGAAGAGCAGCCAATCGCTTTCCTTACTTTTCGCGCGAGATGCCTCAAGGTTTCGCCCGGTCGCGAGATCGAGCAATTCCGCGAGTTGTTGCTTTTGCTCCGGTTGCGCAGTTAGCGCGCGCAGATGCTCGAGATCGTTCAAATCATCCGGCGGAACGAGCGGCTCGACCACTTTCGTCCCAAGATCCGGCGCGTCGTCTCCCAGTCGTGGTAAACGTCCGAGCACCTGCACCCGCGCGCTGGGCAGCGTGAAGAGCGCGCGGAACTTGGGATTGTCGGCGAGGTGAATCCCGTCCGGGTGCGCGGCGTCGGTGTAGTTCTTCAGAATCTCCGCCATGTCCATGTAGAGGTATTGGGCGTGGTGCGAGTAGAGCGAGGAGGTTTCGTAGTATTGGCCGTCGCGGTCGATGTTGTTTTCGATCATGTTGCGGATCGAGTAGGGGCCGTCGACGGTCCAGTTGATGTACTCGGGGATTCCCATCGCGACGCCGACGACCATGGCTCCGCGGATGTAGTCGGCCTGGCCGTTCGTCAGCGACGGGTGCTCGATCGATTGCTCGTAACAATACCGCGCGCCGTTCAGGAGCATGTTCTGCTCGATGTTTTCGCGTTTGGTTTTGCCGGCGACACTTGACGGAGAGCTCAGCGCGTCGCCCATCATGAGGATGTCGTAGAAATTCGTGTACGAGATGAGCGTGCGCGCGACTTGATACCACGGGCGGTTAAAGCGACCGCTCGGCGGGGTGGAGGGATAATCCCATGAGCCTTTGTCGCAGGTGGGGTAAATCCGCGCGAGCTCATCCAGAATCATCGCCGCTTTCTGCGCGTACTTCATGTCGCCGGTCAGCGCGTAGGCGTTGCAGAGTGGTTTGAGGGCGCTGGTCAGTAGCGTGTCGATGACGAACGCGTTGTACTCGCCGACGAAGTAGTACTTCTTGCCGCTTTTGTCGGTCCAGCCCTCGCCGGTATCCGGATGGTCGTCGTCAGGGAGACGATGACCTTTGTCGCATTTCACGTGGCCCGGGTCGTCGAGCGTGCAGGCGCCGTCGGGTCCCCACCAGCCGCCGATCTTTCCGCCACAAATCGGGCAGCCGGAGAAACCATACGCGAAGCAGGCGCCGGGTTTTGGCACGAGCTTGCGAATGTCCTCATCGCTCTTGTTCATCCATTCGTCGGCGTCATGAAGGATTTTGTCGGCGGCGGCCTTCGCCCAGGCGAACTGCTCGCGGTTCTTTTTGGCGAGGTCGATGTCGGCGCGCGTGAGATAAACGGTGGGATGTTCGCTGCGGCCGTTGATCGTCAGCGGGGCATCGAGCAGCTGCTTCTGAAGATCGCCGGGTTTTGTAGTCGCCGCGGCGAGGGCAGTCGTCGATGCTATGAGCACAAGTGCGATGAGCAGGGCGTGGAGCATGCGAGCATGTTCCACGAGCACTGATTGGATTCAAGACGCAGCACCGTCATCCTGAGCGCAGCGAAGGATCTCGGGATCGGACGCCGCGCTCGATATCGAGATCCTTCGCTTCGCTCAGGATGACCGGTTTGCTGAAGGCTGCGGTTTCCGGTTTCGTCATCATCGTCCGTAAAGGGGTGAACGATCATGTCACTTGGCGATCTTACAACACTCGAACTGCTCGTTCTCATCGTCTCCGCGGTCGTATGGTACCGCGTCGCGAACGTTGAAGACCAGTCGCCGTGGCTCTGGTCGGCGATGTCCGTCGTCGTTTCCGTGATCTGCTGGAAAGCGCTGCATTGGGGGTTTTTCGGGATGCTGCTGGGGCAGGCGCTGCTGTTCGTTCTCGTCGACGTATGGCGCGCGTGGCGAGCAATCGATGAACAGCGGCGACAATAGTCGCTACAATCCCCGGCATGGTCGATTCCGATTTTCTCGTGCGTCCCGGGCATTCGCTCAAGGCAAAAGATCTCGTCGCCGACAGCACCGGTCCATGGAAGGATAAGGACCACGCGCGCAAAGCATCAGAGAAGAACCTTGAGCAGTTGAACGAGCTGCAGCGAGCGCTGTACGCGGAGGCGAAGCATGCGGTGCTTGTGGTGCTGCAGGGGATGGACACCAGCGGAAAGGACGGCACGATTCGCCACGTCTTCAGCGGGGTAAATCCGCAGGGGTGCTCGGTGTCGAGCTTCAAAGCGCCGTCCGCCGACGAACTTGCGCACGATTACCTGTGGCGCGTCCACGCGCGCACGCCGGAGCGGGGCACGATCGCGATTTTCAATCGCTCGCATTACGAGAGCGTGCTGATCGAGCGTGTGCACGAACTCGTGCCAAAGAAGGTCTGGTCGCGGCGGTACGAGCACATCAACAACTTCGAGAAGTTATTGTCAGACGAAGGCACGACGATCCTGAAGTTCTTCCTGAACATTTCCAAAGACGAGCAGAAAAAACGGCTGGAAGAACGGCTGACGGACCCGGAGAGCGAATGGAAGCACGATCCAAATGACATGAACGAGCGAAAACTGTGGGACGATTACCACGCGGCCTACCGCGATGCCGTCGAGAAATGCTCGACCGAATATGCGCCGTGGTACGTGATCCCATCCGATCACAAATGGTTCCGCAACTGGGCGATCGGCGACATCATCGTCCGCGCCATCGCGGAGCTGAAGCCGAAGTTTCCAAAGGCGAAGACGGAGTGATGGTGATTGGTGATTGGTGATGAAGCTATTGATTATTGATTAATTCTCGCCTGCCTTGTTAATCAATAATCACTACCGCTTCTCAATCACCAATCACCACGCCTACCACCGCAGCTCGCCCGGGAAGTATTCCGCGATGAGTTCTTGATAGAACGGTTTCAGCTTTTCGACACTCGGTTTCTCGGCGGCCTTGGAATAGAGGTCGTAGGGGTTGAACTTTCGCACCCACGGCAGCATCTGGTGGTCGGCTTCGTTGGTCAGATGCGAATACGCCTCTTCCTTGTGCCACGGATAGAACGAGTGATAGCGGATCATCGCGAGGGCTTCGGGGGGAAGATGATCTTTGACGACGTGATAAAGGTATTCGTCGTGGCCCCACGACATGTGCACGTTGTCAAGCCCGCAGTTTTCTTTGTACACGCCAAAATCGGTTTGATACCGCGGTTCCTGGTAGTCGGGGTTGTTGACGAAGAATTCGGGGAAGACGACGCGGTCCGAATACGCGCAACCGACCGGGAATGTGTCTCCCACCACCGCCCACTGCGGCTCGCCCCAGAGACACAAAATCTTTCCGAGGTCGTGAATCAGGCACGTGAGGATGAACCATCGCGGCTGGTTATCCGCTCGGGCGCTCTCGGCGGCCTGAAGCAGATGCTCGATCTGCGACATGTCGGTGTCGGGATCGGAGTCGTCCACCAGCGTGTTGAGATACGCCATCGCCTCCCAGATGCTCATGCGCTTTTTGTCGAGCGACAGATACTGGCGCTTTTTCTGCTGCACGAAGTCGTAGGTCTGGTGGGTGTGGTTGAGTTTGTAGAACTGCGCGACGCTCGGGCGCGCCTCTTTGCGATAGTCGCGGAACTGGCGCTTGTCTTTCAACGTTGCGATGGTCTGCGAAGCTTCCTCTTCGGGATAGCGCTTCTGGAGAAACTCTTCCCATTGGTCGAGATCTTCCAAGGGCCGATCCGAGCTCCGCGCCGCCGACGCTTGATCCGACATACGTTTTCCCTGAACGAGACTTCGACGAGAGTGAGAAAGGGACGCTCACACGATCATAACCCGATCCGAGTGATTTGCTCAATCGGCGGCATTTTGCCGCAAGAGCCGAATTTTGCGGTGCAGTTATGCTTTGATGCCGGTCGTCGCAATTCCCTGTATGAACGTGCGTTGCGTGAGGAAGAAGAGCACGATTATCGGCACGATGACCAGGACGGAGGCGGCCATCATGAGCGGCCATTCCGCTCCGCCGAGCTGGGATTGGAAGCCTTGCAGGCCGAGCGAGAGCGTCCATTGCTCGGGGCGCTGAAGATAAACGAGCGGGCCGAGGAAATCATTCCACGCGCCCATGAAGGTGAAGAGCGCGACGACGGCGAGCGCCGGACGCGCGAGCGGCAACATGATCCGCCAGTAGATTCCGAATTCGCTGCAGCCATCGATGCGCGCGGCTTCGCTCAAATCTTCCGGGATCGTCAGGAAGAACTGGCGAAGCAGAAAAATGTTGAACGCCGAGCCAAACCACGCCGGCAGCCACAGCGGCCGCGAGGTGCCGAGCATTTGCAACGGCGTGTGATCGCCCACAAACCTGAAGATCGAATACAGCGGAACCATCACCACCGGAAACGGAATCATCATCGTCGCGAGCATGATGATAAAGAGCGTCGTCCGCCCTTTGAAGCGG
This sequence comes from Phycisphaerae bacterium, assembly GCA_025924315.1. GTDB lineage: Bacteria > Planctomycetota > Phycisphaerae > Tepidisphaerales > Tepidisphaeraceae > JAICIO01. Next base: position 14,513 of record JAICIO010000065.1, on the reverse strand, counting down.
ATGCGCGCGAAGGCATAGGCGACCAGCGAGCTGCTGATGACCGTGCCGAGCACCGCCAGCGTCGCAATGATCAGCGTGTTGCGTGCGTAGAGCGGGAAGTCGAGGCGATCGTTGTGAATCACCTTCGAATAATTCTTGAACATCACCGGATGCGGGATGAGCACCGGTGGATCCGCCAGCGCCTGCGAAATCGACTTGAGGCTGGTCGAAACGAGCCACACGAACGGCGCGGTGAAGATGAGCGCGAGGATCCAGAGGATCGCGTGCGAGCTGAAGCGCTGGAAGAGCGTTCGCCGAATCATGCCCGTCCCTGGTAATGCACCCACCGCCGCGCGGTCGCAAACGCGAACAGCGTGAGCGCGAGCACGATAATCAGCTGAATCCACGCCAGCGCGCACGCGTATCCCATTTTCAAGAACACGAACGCGTTTTCGAAGAGATACATCGCGTAGAAATACGTCGCGTGCGCCGGTCCGCCGGCGGTCATCATGTACGGCATCGCGAAGACGTTGAACGTGCCGATGATCGCCATGATCAGGTTGAAGAAAATCACCGGGGAGATCATCGGGATCGTCACGTGCCACAAGCGATGCCAGCTGTTGGCGCCGTCGATCTCGGCGGACTCGTACAACTCCGTTGGAACATCCTGTAAGCCCGCGAGGTAAATCACGACCGTGTTGCCCGTGCCCCAGATGCTCATCAGCGCCAGCGACGGCATCGCCCAGTGCGCGTTCGTGAGCCAGCCCGGACCGGCGATGCCGATGAGCGAGAGCAATTCGTTGAGCAACCCATACCGCGCGTTGAAAATCCAAAGCCACAGCAACGACGAGGCCGCAATGGGAACGAGCGACGGCAGATAGATCAGCGTTCGATAAATGCCCTGGCCTTTGATTTTCTGATTGAGGAGGAGGGCCAGGCCGAGCGAGACGATCATCCCCGCCGGCAGGGCCATCGCGGCGTAATAGAGCGTGGTTCCCAGCGAGGTCCAGAAATCCTGGTCGATCACGATCTGTCGATAGTTCGCCAGCCCATAAAACCTCGCGGGCTTGAGGAGCGAGTAGCGGCAGAAGCTCCAGTAGAGGGAGAGGACGATCGGGGCGATGGTGAAGAAGCAGAAGCCGAGGATCCACGGCGAGAGAAAAGCGAGAGCCTTCGGCAGATTCCGGACTTCGGTGCTGCGTCTGCCACGCGTCATCCTGAGCGAAGCGAAGCATCTCGGGCTCTCAAGACGTGACCCGTCTCGAGATTCTTCGCTGCGCTCAGAATGACGGTTGGGCGCGATGCGACTCATTAGTGCTGCCCCTCATCATCCGGATTCTCCGCGAGGTATTTCGCGTACTTTTCTTCCATACGCTTTTGCGTCGTCGCCAATGCATCGCGCGCATCGGTTTGCAGCAAGTACATCCGCTGGACCATGACCGTCATTTCGCTGCTCAGCTCGGCGTAAATCGGAATCGGCGGAACGGTGTGGGCGTGCGGACTCGCCTGAAGCATCTCCCACACGTCGGCGTACGGGTTCGGATGCTTGCGAAGAAACGATTCACTGACGTTTTTCAGCGGCGAGGTCGCGCAGCCGGCGGTGCAGAATTTCTCCATCACGTCTTGCCGCTGAAGGTACGCGAGAAACTCGAACGCTTCGCGCTTGTGCTTGGCACCCTTCGGAATGGCGAGAACATCTGCTTCGACGTGCGATGCATCGTGAATGGCCGGGTTAACGCTCGGAAACGCTGCCGCGCCCCATTCGTAATTGAATGGCCGAACCACGCGCGGAAGAAACATCTCGATCGTGATCGGCACCAGCACCTGATTCATGTCCGGGTTGAACCGAAACGCGTTCTCCGATTGCCAGCACCCTTGCTGCACCATCGCCACCTTGCGGGCGAGAAACGGATTCTGCGTCGAGCTGTAACTGCCGAACGCCTGGCGAAACTCGGTGACCGATCCCGGTCCCCAATGTTTCGCGTAGCCCTGCATCCACTCGTAGGCGTTGGTGTTGGCGTCGTTCGTCAGGAGAAATCGGCCGGTGCGCGCGTCCCACAGCTCGGTGTCGAACCAGCAGTTGAGCATGTTCACGTACCAGCTGTCGATCGGGATGTAACCGGCGCGCACAATCCGTCCGCGATCGTCGCGCGTGGTGAGCACTTCGTTGTAGCGATCGAGTTCGTCGATGGTGGCGGGGGGTTTGAGTGGGTCGAGGCCGGCGGCGCGGAGCTTGTCGGCGTTTTCGAGGAAGATGCGTTTGTTGTAGACGAGCGCCACCGACGCGGGCGCATCCGGCATCGCGTACAGCCCGCCGTGATACGTGCACATGTCGAGGATGTGCGGCTTGTACGAATTGCGATCGATTTTGAATTCATCGACGAGCGGATCGAGCCGCTCGAGCGCCCCCAGCGCCGCGAACTGCGCCACCTGCATGTCCCACAGCCCCGCGATTTCCGGCGGAACGCCACCCGCCGTCGCGATCAGCGTTTTGCGGTTCACCTCCGGCATCGAAACGTATTCGACGACGATGTGTTTCTCTTTGCCGACGGAGTTGTTGAAGTCATCGACCGCCCCCTGCATCGCCCACGCCGCCTGCCCGCTCCACTTGTCCCAGTAGCTGATGTGAACGAACCCCGGCGGCGGCTCAACGTGCCCGCGCGGGCCGAAGGCGAGAAGCCACAGTGCCGAGAGGATGAGACAGGCGAGAAGCGTGTTGCGGATGAAGTTCTTCACTTGGGTGCGAAAGAATTTTCGCGGCCAACAGACGATATCGCAAGCACCGCTGTCATCCTGAGCGGAGCGAAGGATCTCGAAATCGAGAGACGCGCTCGGTATCGAGATTCTTCGCTGCGCTCAGAATGACAGACTTGGTTGCCATGCGACAATAGATCACACCCGACCCAGCGTCGCGTCCGCGATTTTTTTCAGGTCGAACTTGGGGGTGCGGTCCATGTAGAGCATGCCGTTGGCTTCCTGATACGTGTCGGTGAATTGCGTGTAACAGAATCCGCTGAAGACGGGGAGGCGGTTCACGACTCTCAGCAAATCCGTGTACTGCTGGGCGAAGCGCTCCTTGGTGTCCGCGCGACGGTAACCCCACGTGCCTTTCGTGTCCCTGGAGAACGCAATTCCGCCGAACTCGGTCAGCATGATCGGCTTGTTCGAGTACTCCATGTTTTCCAGCAGCAGCTGCTTGTTGCCGGGCCGCTCGTGCGCGAAGAGTTTGCCGAGGTTTTCACTCGTGAACTGGTAGCGCTGCTTGATCCGCTCGAGATCGCCGTCGTAGTCGTGGATGGCGACGATGTCGGTGATGATGTTTTCCCAGCCGTCGTTGCCGATGCATGGGCGGCTCGGGTCGAGCGTCTTCGTGAGGTAATACAGCTCGCGCACAAAGTGGCGCTGGGCGAAGCTGTCAGGGAGATCCGGCACGCCCCACGATTCATTGATCGGCACCCACGCGATGATGCACGGATGGCTGATGTCGCGCTCGATGGCATTTGCCCATTCGCTTGTGACGCGCTGCACGGTCGTCGGCGTGAAGCTGTAGGCGCTTGGCATCTCCTCCCACACGAGCAATCCAAGCCGATCCGCCCAATACAGAAATCGCGGATCTTCGATCTTCTGGTGCTTGCGCACGCCGTTGAAACCCATGGCTTTGATGAGCTCGACATCCTTGCGAAGCGCTTCGTCGCTCGGCGACGTGAGCCCGCTTTCGCGCCAATAGCCCTGATCGAGCACGAGGCGCAAATACAGCGGGCGGTTGTTCATCACGAGGCGATCGTTCTGGATCGTAAGCGTGCGCAGAGCAGTGTAGCTTTTCACCGTATCGAGGACGTTGCCTTCGGCGTCCATCAATTCGAAATCGACATCGATGAGCACTGGATTATTCGGCGACCAGAACAGCTCGTTGCGCGCGTCGTCGATGCCGGGATCGACCAGACGGATCGACCGTCTCACCTCTCCGCCGGTGACGCTGTACGTGTCATCGACGAGCACACGCTCGCCGAGGTGCAACCGCACGCGAAGTGTGTTGCCGTCCAGATGCGGGTTCGCCACCCACGCGTGGAGCGAAAGTTCCCAGCGCTTCACGCTCGGCGTGAACCGCACGCGCGTGATGTGCTGATCCGGCACGACTTCCATCCACACCGTCTGCCAGATGCCCGTCGTTCGCGGATACCAGATCGAATGCGGATCGCGCTTCCAGTCCTGTTTCCCGCGGGGCTTGGCGAGGTCGTGCGGATCGTCGTAGGCGCGCACGACGATCGTCTGCTGTTTGCCTTCGACGAGCAGATCCGTGATGTCCGCGCAGAACGGGGTGTATCCCCCGGCGTGCTGGGCGGCCATCTGGTCGTTCACCCAAACCGTCGCGCAGTGATCGACGGCGCCGAAATGGAGCAGCAGGCGCTGGCCATCTTCGAGCGCGGGCGTGTTGATCGTCTTGCGATACCAGACGGCGTTGTAGAAGTCGGTGTTCTCCACGCCGCTCATCGGGGTTTCGGGCGCGAAGGGAACTTGAATTTCCTGGTCGAACTTCACATCGCGCGGGACGCGGTAAACGGCATCGGCGTCGATCGCGAAATCCCACGGGCCGTTGAGGTTCGTCCACTGATCGCGCTGAAGCTGCGGCCGCGGATAACCGTGCCCGCCGGCGGATGATGATTGCTTCGTCAAACCCTTCGCCTTGCGCGCCTTGCTCATTCGATTCTCCTGTAGGGTGTGCTTCAGCACACCGAGGTGGGGATGGTGTGCTGAATCACACCCTACTCCACCCTCGCCTCCAAACGAGCGAGACAATCTAGCCGCTTCGTAAACTAAGGCAAATGGGCATATTGCGATCGATGCGGATTATTCTGATCCGCCCATGGTACATGCGTTGCACTGCTCAGGTTTCTCAGCAGACATTGCGCCTTTTTGTCGTGAAGGAGGTTGTACATGGGCGAGCAGAAACAGAAGCAAACCAAACCCGCGCAGAGCCAGGATCGCCAACCGGGACGGGAATATGAAATGCATCCGCGGCCGCAGGTGAAACGCGCGGAATATCGCGCCGCAGGCAAATTGAAAGGCAAGCGCGCGATCATCACCGGCGGCGACAGCGGCATCGGCCGCGCGACCGCGGTCGCGTTCGCGAAGGAAGGCGCGGATCTCGCCATCATTTATCTGAACGAACACAAGGACGCGGAGGAAACAAAAAAGCTCGTCGAAGCCGAAGGCCGGAAGTGCATCACCATCCCCGGCGACATCGGACGCGAAGAGTTTTGTCGCAACGCCGTCGAACAAGCTGTGAAAGAACTGGGCGGACTCGACATCCTCATCAACAACGCCGCCGAGCAGCATCCGCAAAAGAACATTGAAAACATCACGGAAGAACAACTCGAGCGCACCTTCCGCACCAACATCTTCGGCCAGTTCTTCATGGTGAAACACGCGCTCAAGCATCTGAAGGAAGGCGCCGCGATCGTGAACACGACCTCCGTCACCGCCTACCGCGGGAGTGGTGGGCTGCTCGATTATGCTTCAACCAAAGGCGCGATCGTCGCCTTCACGCGATCGCTTTCGGAAAACCTGATCGATAAGGGCATCCGCGTGAATGGAGTCGCGCCCGGCCCGATCTGGACGCCGCTCATCCCTGCGACGTTTCCGCCGGATAAGGTGAAGACCTTCGGCGCCGATGTCCCAATGAAGCGTCCCGGCGAGCCGTCCGAAGTCGCGCCTTGCTTCGTCTTCCTCGCTTCGGATGATGCTTCGTATATGTCCGGGCAGATTCTCCACCCCAATGGCGGTGAAGCGGTGGAAAGTTAAGGAGCATTCAATGGGATCGATTCGATGGACGGTGGTGCTCGCAATTGGGTTCGCGCTGATCGGGTGTCAGAGCGATAAGCCCAAATCCGAGATGGCGCCGGGCAACGAGAAGCAGCTCACGCAAACCGAGAAAGTAAAGTTCCCGAAGATCGGCACGCTCACGCCGGTCGTGCTCTTCCCGGATCTGCCGATGCCAACCGGCGTCGCGGTCGCGCCGAGCGGCCGGATCTTCGTCAACTATCCGCGCTGGGGCGATCCCGTCGAGTACAGCGTCGTTGAGATCGTGAACGGCAAACCGGTGCCGTACCCGAACCCCGAGATTAACAAACTCGACAAGTCAAAGCCTGGCGAATCGCTGATCTCGGTGCAAAGCGTCGTCGCGGATTCGCGCGATCGCCTCTGGATCCTCGACACCGCCAGCATCAACTTCCAGCCGAACATTCAAGGCGGGGCGAAGCTTGTTTGCGTCGATCTGAAATCGAACGAGATCGTGAAGAAGATCATCTTCACGCGCGATGCGGTACGGCCGACAACCTACACGAACGATGTGCGCTTCGATTGGACTCGCGGAAGCGAGGGGATGGCGTTCATCACCGATTCGTCAGACAGCGGGCCGAACGGCATCATCGTCGTCGACCTCGCGAGCGGAAAAGCGTGGCGGAAGTTGAACGACCATCCCACGACAAAGGCGGACAAGGATTTCATTCCGCGCGTTGAGGGTCGCAGCTTCATGTCGCGGCCGAAGAACGGCCCACCGGCGTTTATCAAGATCGGGTCCGATGGCATCGCGATCGATCCGCAGCGAAAGTTGTTGTATTACCGTCCGCTCGCGAGCCACAAGCTCAGCAGCGTGAGCCTCGATGCGCTGGCGGATCAGAACATGTCGGACGCGGATGTTGCAAAGACGATCAAGGATCTCGGCCCGCTGAATTACGCGTCCGATGGCCTCGAATGTGACTCCGCCGGCAATTTGTATCTCACCGATTATGAAAACAACGCGATCCACGTTCGTCCACCCGTCGGGAGCGATCGCATCCTCGTGCAGAATCCTGCGCTCATCTGGCCCGACAGCATGTCGATCGGCCCGGATGCGTATTTGTACGTCACCGCCAATCAGCTGAATCGTCAAAAGAACTACCACGAAGGCGAAGAGAATCGCAAACCGCCGTTTGTGGTGTTTAAGACGAAGGCGCTGTCAAGCGCGCAGAAGTGATTGTCTTTATCCCCTCTCCCTGGAAGGGAGAGGGTAAGGGTGAGGGTCGAGCGTGGTAGTAAATTGAGCGTCAGTTCGCAAGAAAGCTTGGAGCTTTTTCGAGAACTGACGCAGCCCGTACTCTCACGGTTCACCCTCACCCTAACGCTCTCCCTTTCAGGGAGAGGGGAGAATGCGACAGAAGGAGTGCAAATCATGGACGACAAAACTAGACGAGCATTGATCGCGGGGACGGGTGCGATTGGCGTGGCGCTGGGCGCGCGCTGGGCGATTCGTCGTTCCCGAATGTTCGACTTCCGCAATCGCGTCGTCCTCATCACCGGCGGATCTCGCGGGCTGGGTCTCGAACTCGCCCGCACCTTCGCCAGCGAAGGCGCACGCCTCGCTATCTGCGCCCGCGATGAAGCCGAACTGAAACGCGCGGAGGCGGATCTCAAATCGAAGGGCGGCGAGGTTCTCGCCATTCAGTGCGACGTGACGGTGCGGGCTCAGGTCGATGAGATGATCCGCGCGATCGTTGGCCATTTCGGATCGATCGACGTGCTGGTGAACAACGCGGGAATCATCCAGGTCGGGCCGATGGAAGAGATGCGCGTCGCGGATTACGACGAGGCGATGAAGACGCATTTTTACGCGCCGCTGTTTACGACGCTGGCGGCGCTTCCCGTGATGCGCGGCAAACGTCGCGGGCGAATCGTGAACATCTCGTCTATCGGCGGAAAGATCGCCGTGCCTCATCTGCTTCCTTACACCGCCAGTAAATTCGCTCTCGTCGGTTTCTCCGAAGGCCTGCGCGCCGAGCTCATGAAGGACGGCATCTACGTGACCACGGTCATCCCCGGCCTCTTCCGCAGCGGAAGTCCGAAGAATGCGTATTTCAAAGGCCAGAACGAAAAGGAGTTCGCCTGGTTTGCGTCGAGCGACGCGATGCCGCTGATTTCGATCAGCGTCTCGCGCCTCGCCAAGCGCATCGTCAACGCCTGTCGCTATGGACAAGCGGAGCTGATCACGCCGCTGCTGTTCAGCATGCAATCGCGACTCCATGGACTAATGCCGGGTCTAACGAGCGAAGCCACGTCCGTCGCGACGAGCGTGCTGCCAAACCCGGGCGGAATCGGCGCGGCGCGCCGCACCGGCGCCGAGAGCGACTCAAATCTTCAACCGGAGTTTCTGCGCGAGCGCAACCAGCAAGCCGCAGCGCGTCAAAACGAATGACCGCGACCGATACGTCTGTATCCCCCAAACCCGAATCGCTCGAAGCCGCCAAGGCAGCCGGTCTCCGCTGGGTGTCCGATGAGACCCCCGGCATCTCACGCAAGAAGCACGGCGCGAAGTTCGAATACTTCGAAGCCAACGGGAAGAAGGTTACCGATGCGGACACGATCCTTCGCATCCGGGCCCTTGCGATCCCGCCCGCATGGACGGATGTGTGGATCTGTCCGCACTCGAATGGCCACATTCAGGCCGTCGGCCGGGACGCGCGGCATCGAAAGCAATATCGCTATCACGCGAAATGGCGAGAGGTGCGCGACGAGACGAAGTACGGCCGAATGATGGACTTCGCCAAAGCGCTCCCGCATCTCCGGTCCATCACCGCCAAACATCTGAAGCGACGCGGCTTGCCGCGGGAGAAAGTCCTCGCCGCCGTCGTGCGCATCATGGAGAAAACCCTCATCCGCGTCGGCAACGACGAATATGCAAAGGCAAACGAATCCTTCGGCCTCACCACGCTTCGCGACAAGCACGCGAAGATCAAAGGCGCGAAGGTCGTCTTTGACTTCAAAGGCAAGAGCGGCATCAAGCACGAGATCGATTTCGAAGACAAGCGGCTCGCGGACATCGTGCAGAAGTGCCAGGATTTGCCGGGGTACGAGTTGTTCCAATACCTCGACGAGAATGGCGAGGTGAAGGACATCGGCTCGAGCGATGTGAACGACTACATTCGCGAGATCACCGGCCAGGATTTCACCGCGAAGGATTTTCGAACCTGGGCGGGGACGGTGCTGGCGGCGCGAGCGTTGCAGGAGGTCGAAGCGTTCGATTCGAAGGCGGCCGCGAAACGCAACATCAAGCGCGCGATCGAAACCGTCGCGAAGAAGCTCGGCAACACGGTGACGGTGTGTCGAAAGTGCTACGTGCACCCGGCCGTCGTCGATTCCTATCTCGATGGGACGCTGGCGAATAACTTGAGTCGCAAGGCGGCGAAGACGCTGGCGCGCTCGAACGGAAAGCTTCCACCCGAAGAGGCGGCGATTCTGGGATTGCTCCAGGTGCGACTGGCGAAGGATGCGAAGAGCGCGAACAGTCCCGGCAAACGCAAGCGCACGTCATCCTGAGCGAAGCGAAGGATCTCGGGACGAGGAGAATTTTCAGAGTGGAGATCCTTCGCTTCGCTCAGGATGACAGTCCGTCAAAGGACGACGTTGGTCCAATCCGGGCCGAGCGGATAGAATCACCCCCAATGGCCAAGCCGAAAGCCAATACGTCTCCGCGGATTGTGAACCGGCGAGCGATGCACGACTACTTCATCTCCGCCAAGATCGAGTGCGGGATGGCGCTGGTCGGCAGCGAGGTGAAGGCGTTGCGCGACGGCCTGGCGCAGCTGCACGAATCGTTCGCCCGCATCGAACGCGGCGAGTTGTTTCTCTACGGCGCTCACATTGATCCGTACAAAAAAGCGTCGGCCGTTTACAACCACGAGCCGACTCGGGCCCGAAAGTTACTCGTGCACAAGCGAGAGATCCGCAAGCTCGAAGCCGAGACTGCGCGCAAGGGCGTGACGCTGATTCCGCTCGCCATCTACTTCAAAGATGGCCGCGCGAAGCTGGAGCTGGGCGTCGCGGAAGGCAAGCAGCAGCACGATAAGCGCGACAGCATCAAAAAACGCGAGCAAGACCGCGAATTGCGGCGCATGACCATGCAACGGAGATAGGAACCGCAGATGAACGCGGATGAACGCAGATAAAAACAAAGGAATTTGAACCACGAATGGACACGAATCTTCACGAATGGATTCAATTCTTATTCGTGTTCATTCGTGTTCATTCGTGGTTAATCCTTTTTTGTTTTTATCTGCGTGCATCCGCGAGTATCTGCGGTTTCAACTAACAATGTTTGTTGATGAAGCAGTGATTCATGTGAAGGCCGGGGATGGTGGGAACGGGTGCGTCTCGTTTCGGCGCGAGAAGTACGTTCCGAAGGGCGGGCCCGACGGCGGCGATGGCGGCAACGGGGGAAGCGTCGTGCTTGTTGCGGATCAGAACAAAAACACGCTGCTCGACTTCGCGGGGAAACATCATTGGCGAGCGCCGCGCGGCGAAGCGGGTATGGGGAAGAAGATGTACGGCGTCGGCGGGGAGGACATGGTCATCCAGGTTCCGCCAGGCACGCTGGTTTACGACACGGACAAGGACATTCTCATCGCCGATCTGGATGCGCCGGAGAAACGCGTGGTCGTCGCCCGCGGCGGAAAAGGCGGGCGGGGGAACTTTCACTTCAAGTCCTCCACCAATCAAACCCCTCGCTATGCCGAGCCCGGCACCGAAGGCGAGGAGCGAAACCTTCGCCTCGAACTAAAACTCATCGCCGACATCGGCCTCGTCGGCATGCCCAACGCGGGCAAAAGCACGTTGCTTCGCGCGATTTCGTCCGCTCGGCCGAAGGTGGCGGACTATCCGTTCACCACGCTCGAACCGCAGCTTGGCATTGTCGAGCTGGTCGGCGATCGCCGAATGGTCGTCGCGGACATTCCCGGTTTGATCGAAGGCGCGCAGCACGGCGCCGGCCTCGGTCACGCATTTCTTCGCCACATTGAGCGGACAAAGATCATCGTCCACCTGCTCGATCTGTTTCCACCGGATGGTTCTGACCCGGCGGACAACTACCGCAAGATCCGCAACGAGCTTGAAGCGTTTTCACCGGAACTCGCGAAAAAGCGCGAAATCATCGCCGCCAACAAAATGGACCTCGCGGTCGACAACGACGCGCTCGAAAAGCTGAAAAAGGATTTGACGGGCAAAGAAATCTTCCCCATCAGCGGCGTTTCCCGGCAGGGCGTTGAGCCATTGTTGGAAACCCTGTGGACAATCTTGCGCGAGATGAAACGGGACGAGAATTCCCCGCAAGGATCGGTAACGTGGTCGCGTCACGGGTAGTTCCGCGAAGAGGATGGAACCGCCAGACGCCAAGGAATTACAAGCACAAGCACAAAGATCGCAAAGCTCACAAAGAAGACAAAGGCAAAGCTCTGTTTCATTCTTTGTGCTCTCTGCGATCTCTGGGATCTTTGAGCATACGCTTTCTTTGCTCGGCGTCTTGGCGGTTTCAAATGACTTCGCGAACTTGTGAAGGAGCACAATCATGTCCGAATCGTATTCAGCGCCGGTCGAGAAGCTGTTGAAGGTCGGGGAGCCGCACGGGAATAGCTGGACGCTTTCGGTCCCTGAAGGTGTGACGCGCGAGCACACGAATGAACTGATCCGCCTGGCATCCGATTTTGAGCTGTTCGACGAAGGCGACGAGCCAGCGGCCTACGGCCCGGTTCATGCACGCCGCGCCCTTGGCCTGCTCGGTGTCGAGGCGGCCGTGCTTCCACTTTTGGACATGCTGTCGCGCGTGGATGATGCCGACGACGACTGGGTCGGCGAAGACGTGCCTGAGATTCTGGCGCGAATCGGCCGCGTCGCGATTCAGCCACTAACCGATTATCTCGAAAGTCCGAAGAACAAGCCGTGGGCTCGTGTGGCGGCGGCGCGAGCATTGCAGTTGATCGGCAAGTCGCACCCGGATCAAAAGCCGGTCGTGGTCGAAGCGCTCGCGGATGTGCTGCGTTCGTATCGAACGAACCCGCCCGACGTCAACACCTTTCTCGCCGTCGGGCTGGAAGAACTCCGAGCGCGCGAACATGCGCAGCTCGTCGAAGAGGTGCTGCAAAGCGGACGTGTCGATCAAATTGGGTTTGATTGGGACGAGATTCGCGTTCACCTGGGGCTTCGTCCGAAGAAAGATATTTCATCCCGCGTTCGGGAGGATCAGGGATGGAAGCTGGGACAGGCGATTGATTCTGTGCTCGGCGAGAAGCGTTCGAACGACCCGTTTGATGCGCCGGACTGAATTGGGGTGGCTTCGTTCTGTTTTTGCTGACCATTCTGCGGATCGCCGGCGTCTTGAGTATCGGGCTAAGCCTTTGCATTGGGCTGTGGCTCATCATTCGCGAGCTCAAACGCCTGGCATCAGTTGGCACGCCACGCTGCGCGCGCTGTCGTCAATCCGCAAGTGCGCTGGCCGACTTCATTTGTCCCGGATGTCATCATGACGTTCGCGAGCTGGGGTTGGTGCGGCCGTCTGCTAATGCGCCGCTGACGCTGATCAACTACCTGAGCATTTACACGCTCGGCATTCTGTTGCTCTCAGCGATGGCGCTGAGCGTTGCCAATCACTGGAGATTTGGCCTGCGCTCGTTCAGCGTTGACGAAACGCTGATGCCTGAACGCGTGATGCAAAACAAGCCGTTCACCGAGCTTCAAATTCGCGCGATCGGGCGAATGCAGGGCGAATCGCCGATCGATGGCTCACTGGTCCTCGATGTGCGGCGCCTGGATGGCCGGTGGTCGACGCTCACGTTTGATCTTCCCTCCGAGCGCAGCCGCATCATCGATGCCACGGGAAAAATACACGAAAGCAACGCATATGATCCGCTTGCGTTGGCGAAGTGGTTCGAAGCGAACGACATCGATATCACGTCAGCGGATGGGGAATCGGTCTTCCACGATGTGCAGGATCAGTTGAGATCGATCACCACGCGGGCGCGCTACGTCGATTTACCGCGAGCGACGCAGCTTTATCTGAACGGCGGATCGGGATCCTCGGAAATTCATCCGCCGTGGCCGTGGCAAGTGCTAGCAGTCGCGGGATCGATCGTCTGGTTGCTCATGGTGTTCGTCTGCGTTCGTGACAGGCGAGAACCAGGGTGGTCGCCGTTGCCGCGCGATTCGATGGCCTCTGTTGGTGAAACTCCCGACGTAGCTGCCTTGACGTCGAACGATTCGGTCTGCGGACAGTGCGGATACAGCACGCGCGGACTCACCGAACTGATTTGCCCTGAATGCGGCGGCGATTTCCGCGACGTCGGCATCGTACATCGTGTGAGCCGTTCGCATCTCCGCGGAGGCGAACTCAGAACAATTGTGTTGATGGTTATCGCGCTCAGCGTGCTGAGCTATATCGCATCGATGGCGCTGGCGCATTCAATTCCCATCCGCAAGGTATACGACAATCGGATCAGACTCTCTTCGATAACCAGCACGCATCGATACGAACTCGAAGGCCACGGTTCCACATACAGCGAGAGCGCCGAGCCGTTTCCCGTCACCCTGCAGCTGAGGGTCGCCCCGGGAGCGTCGGTTCATCGGCTGATATACGACCCGGAAGCCTCGACGCTTACTGATCCCGAATCCGCAAGATCGCCACCGATTTCGGCCAGCACACCATCGCTTTTGAGCTGGATCCGAAAGAATGGCGGCGCGCTGCCGGATGGTTCGGAAGCAACCGAGGCGGAAGAAGTGATGGGCTTTCTTTTGTCATACTCGCGTCCTTACGCAGTGCCCTACAACGAGGGCGCGCAGATGATGAGTGGATCGGCGAGCAACCGGGGCGTGTCCTTCGCATCCTCGCAATTCTCGCAGCGCGCGAGCGGCGAGATCTCCGCGTGGTTCAGCTATGCGTGGATCGTGCCGAGCCTGCTCGCGTCGTTCTTCGGCGCGCGATACGTTTTGCGACGCGGCCGTCGTGCACCGGCGGATGTTGGGTTTACATCGCGGACGCAAGGCGGTTGAATGCATTCATGGCATTGCCTGCAACACTCGATGTCGCGTTGAAGGAATGGGCGGCGGTTTGCGATGCGCTGGCTTCGGGGCGGCAGATGGTTTTGCTGCGGAAGGGTGGGATTCACGAGCTCGCCGGGGAGTTTGAGATCGAGCATCGGCGCTTTCTGCTGTTTCCGACTTATCTGCATCAGAATCTCAACATGCTGAAGGCGGAGGCGCATTCGTCGTTCAAGGCGCTGAGCACCGAGCCGGAGCAGATCACGATCAGCGCGGCCGGCGAGATCACGAATATCATCCGCGTCGGCTCGCGGGCGGAGATCGACGCGATCGATGCGGATCACATCTGGACCTCATCGCTGATTGATATGCGGTTCAGCTACAAGCCGGAGAAGCCGCTTTATCTGCTGATCGTGCGCGCGTATCGGTTGCCCGCGAGCGTGACGGTTCAGAACACGCAGCTTTACGCGGGGTGTAAGAGTTGGGTGCCTCTCGATCGCCCAATCGATACGAGTGGGGCAACCCCGGTGATGGATGAGATTACGTTCGAGCAGAGGCGGGGGAATATTCTCGACACGATCGCGGATGCTCCGGCTTGAGCGCTGTAGGGTGCGCTTCAGCGCACCGGTTATTTCTCCCGTGCCAAACGCGAATAACCGGTGCGCTGAAGCGCACCCTACAAATCACAGCGCAGCTTT
>JAICIO010000064.1 GCA_025924315.1 Phycisphaerae bacterium | reverse complement strand
TGGGTGAACGGTGGCACCGACATTCCTGTCGGTGATCGGACGCGGTAATCCGCGGCCGATATGCGTCGATGAGTACATCGTCGCATCACAGGCAAGAATGCCTGTGCCACCGGAACTCACAGAGCTTCCGGGCCAATCGAACAACTGAGAACGCGAAAGGAGTGGCCTCGCCCTCCCAACCTACAAAAATTATGCCGGGCTCTTCGCGGTGTATTCGGAGAAGATGCCGAGTTCGACTGTGCGTTGCGCATCGACGAACCCCGCGCCGGTCAGCGCCTGCACAACCGCCTCCGGTGCGACGCAGCGCTCGATCGTATCCCAGTAATATTCCCACAACAGGGCGGTGCGGTCGGAGTTGGCGGTGTGACGCGTCAGCTGCGGAATGACGCGCTTCATGTACCACTTCAGCAACTTCAGCCCGCGCTTGGGCCGGGTGATTTCGAGAAGGCAAATCATGCCACCCGGTCGCAGCACGCGAAAGAATTCGCGGAAGGCCGTGTGAAGGTCCGTCAGATGTCGAAGCGCATAGCCCATGCTGAGAAAGTCGAAGTGCTCGGACTGAATCGGCAGTTGCTCGCCGAGGCCCATCACCGCGCGGACCGGCAAGCTCGCCCTCGCCTGCGATAACATTCCGATGCTCGGGTCGACGCCGAGAACCAGCTTCGCATCGCCGACGATTTCGACCGCAGCCCGCGCGACCAATCCTGTCCCCATCGCGACGTCGAGCACGCTCATCCCCGCGGACAAACCGGCGCGCTTCAGCGCCCGCCGGCGGTACCACGATCCGCTACCCAGCGCCAGCATCCGCTCGACCTGATCGTAATCGCCCGCCGTGGTGTCGAAGATCTCGCGGACGAAACGGCGCTTGGCCGACGCCTCGGAGTAATACGCGCGAAGCGTCGGGTGCGGCGGAAGAGTGATATCGCCGGTCGCAAGGTCGGTCATCGGGCGAAGTGTAACCTGCGCCGCGCTCGATCCGCGAACAAATCGCCCGCGAATTCGTCTTATCTTGCGATCGCTGTCATCGGCGAGCGCAGAAGTTTGCGAATCGTTTGACGCTGGTAATCATGCTGGGTACGTTCGTAAGGGCTTTTCCGATCGCTGACCTGTAATGAGGCAAACTCCGTCGAGTTTTTCGCCCGTTGTCGTCACACCGACGTACAACAATGCTCGCACGCTGATCGATGTGCTCAATCGCATCGCCCGGCTCAATCTCCCTTTGATCGTGGTGAATGATGGTTCCACCGACGCGACCGCGTCGCTGCTGGAGCAGTGGCAGTCCTCGATCAAATCGCCGGTTGAAGTCGTGACCCATCCACAGAACCGCGGCAAAGCCGCGGCGCTTCAAAGCGGGTTCGCGGCGGGGCGTCGACTGGGTTATACGCACGCGCTGACGATCGACACCGATGGCCAACTCGAGCCGGAACAAATCCCCGACCTGCTTCGCGCGGCCGAAGAATCCGGCGACGCCTTCGTGCTGGGCGCGCGCGACGACACGCGATCGGATTACCCCGCCAAGAGCCGCGTCGGCCGGCGTGTGTCCAACACCATGATCTGGATGGAAAGCGCGCTGCGCGTACACGACAGCCAGTGCGGCATGCGCGTCTATCCGCTGGCGATGTTCGACATCGTCCATTGCGCGGCGGGGCGATTCAGTTTCGAAGCCGAGATCATCACGCGCGCGGGCTGGGCGCATTGGCCGATCGTCGAAGTCCCGGTGGTCTGCCACTACACTCCGCCCGGCGGACGCGTCAGCCATTTCAAGCCGTGGCGCGATAGCTTCCACGGCTTCTTCATGCACGCGCGGCTCGTCTTCCGCACGCTCGTGCCGATCGGTCACAAGAAATATCCAGGCTACAAGCCGCAGCCCGCGCGCCCGCGAAAATGGCTGCGCGAACTGTGGCAATGGCTCAGCCCGATGCGCGCGTGGCGCGAACTGCGCAAAGAAGGCGACGGCATCGATCGAAGCACCGCCGCGATCGGATTTGCAACGGGCGTGTTGCTGGCGAATCTCCCGATTTACGGCCTGCAAACCGCCGCGAGCTTGTACATTGCGAAACGACTCCACCTGCATCCGATCCCGGTCGTCGCCGGCTCGCAGCTTTCGACACCGCCGCTGGGCATCGCGCTGAGCATTGCGGCGATCAGCCTCGGGAATTTCCTGCTGCACGGGAAGTGGATTCTCTGGCAGAACTTCGACATCACGCAGATCGGTTTCGGCCAGCTCGTCGGCCCATTGATCGGCGCGTGGCTCCTCGGGGGATTCTTGATCGGACTCGTGCTCGGAACCGGCGCCTTCTTCGCCGCGCGATATGCGATCGGACTGCTCGATCAGCGCGACGACGACGCCGATCCGAGCGATTCCGATTACACCTCCGCCGGAACCTTGGCGTAAGGTTCAACGCCAATCAACTCGTCCAGTCGCACGATCTGAAACCCCTTTTCCCGAAGGGATCGAATCAGCGGACGCAGGCAATCGATTGACGGCTGCGGATCGCGCGGCGAGTGCGGATCGAACCCGTCGTGCAGCAGCATGATGTCGCCCGCCGATGCGTTCGGCAGAAGCCGCTTGAGAATCTCATCGACAGTCGTCGTCACACCGTCGCGCGCCTTTGCACTCCACGTCACCATCGTCTGCCCGCGGTGCTTCAGCACGCCGGTGAGCCAGAACGTTTTGATCCCCAGCGGCGGGCGGAACATCGCGCAACGCACGCCGATTTGCTGCTCGATTACATCATCCGTTTTCCGCAGTTGCTGATCCCAATACTCCGCTCCCGCAAATCCGCCCCAGTGCGCGTGATCGTACGTGTGGTTGCCGATGAGATGACCCTCATCGTGCATCCGTTTCAGCAGATGCGGCGCGCGGGCGACGTTTCGACCGATGACAAAAAACGCGGCTGGAACATTCTCGTCTCGAAGGATGTCGAGGATCGCATCGGTCGGACCAGATGAAGGACCGTCGTCGAACGTGAGCGCGACGCGCGGCGGGGCGTCGCTGGGCCCGCGTGAGATCAGTCGGCCCCAGATGCGGCTGCGCGGATCGAACGTCGCCCGCGCGATCATCGTGATCAGCGCAACGGCAATCGCGATGCTCGCGAAGATCAGAATTGCGTGTCCGCTGTCCATCATTTCCCTGGCCGTTTCCCGCGCGGAATGTAGCCCGGCTCGAGCGCTTCCATCACATCTTCCGTCCGCAGCGGGTGATCGATCCGGTCGGTCATCGTCATGACGAACGTCGCGCTGTTCACCTGATTCAGCCCGCCGTGCGTCGACTTCATCGTGATGTACTTTTCATACGACGGCACGCCCGCGCAAAAGCCGTCGACGAACGTCAGCATTACCTCCGGCGGAGAGATCGCATTGCGATGAAATGCATCCCAAATCCGCCGCGGGGCATCGGGCCATTCGTGATCGATCGTCGCGTCGAACCATTGTTTGTCCGTGATCTTCGTCGGATCCGTATCCATCTTTTTGATCACCACCTCGTACGAGAGCACGTCGCGATCGATTGGCTCATAACTGACGAGTCCATCGTGGCATTCGACCGCCGCCGAGCCTTTCGCGTCGCGCACGATCACGCGATCGCCCTCCATGTACATCGCCAGCTGCGTCTCCGGCCGAGAGAGCATCCCGTCCGCAACTTTATTCGGTTCCCGCGTGTGTACGCCCGCGTACGTGATCAGACCGTCGAGCTCCGGCACGACGTCTCTCTCCGACTGAATCGAATCCGTCACATGAAATCCCGCCTTCGACAAAATCTCACCGACGTGCACATTCTTCGACAGCATCAAGTTGTGCCCATGGTCCGCCAGCATCGAGATCTTCAGTGCTCCATGCCGCTCGTACAATAATTGCAAACACAACTGCCGCACGCCATCGAGCGTCTCGTTCAGTCCATCACGACCGAACCGCGAGAGCATGCCGGATGTGCTGTGCACATAAACGAGCGTCACCTCGTCGGGGCTTTCATCCAGCGTCCGCTTCATCCGCACGAGCTCCGCCCCGTACCACTCCCGCGGATGGAGATACGACAGCCCGCCTTCCCACATCTTCGCGTGATAGTGTACCCGCTGCTCCCACGGTTCTTCCCATCCGTTCACGCGCTTCCAGATGCCGTTCTCCACCTTGCCCGTACGCGAGTCGTAATACTCATCGAGCACGCCCGGCAGCGTCGGCGCATGAAGCAGTCGCGTGAAGCTCGTCTCCGTGATGCTCGGAAACGGCGGAATCACTTTCTGCGGCCGACCAAACCACCGCAGGTCGCCCGCGTTCCACCGATCAAGCACCGCTTGGAACGGAATGGAATCGAGCAGAATGATGAAGTGCGGGACGTCGCGATTCGCGTAATCGCTCAGCCGATACGCGCGATCGATCACACCGTCTTCGTTGTCGTCGTATTCGAGGCGATCGACTTGACCGGCCGAATTCTTCATCACGTGAAAATCCGGCTTGCCATCGCGATTCACGTCGAACCACTCGCCCGAGTTGTCACGCGAAAACGGCGTCGTGGGAAACGACAGCCTTTCCTTCGGCGCAGCGCATCCGATCACGACCAGCGTAAGAAAAACAATCCAACTACGTTTCACGGGTCTCCAGTTCGGGCGAGAGCTTAATCAGCAGCGGCAGCAGAAGAAACAGCGTGCCGACCAGAGCGCCCATCACGCCTACGCCTGTGACAATTCCCAGCGATCGAATCGCGGGAACGCTTGTGAACATGAGCGATCCAAATCCCACGGTCGTCGCGAGCGCACATATCACGATCGCGTGAGCGCTCGACGAGAGCCGCTGGAAGAATCGCAAACCGACCTCACCTCGCGCCATCGCTTCGCGCGTCATCGTCACGATGTAGATGCCATAATCGACATCGATCCCAACCAGCAACGGCAGCGCGAGCAGGTTCACCATGTTCAGTCGAATGTCCGCGATGCGCGAGATCGCCAACACGCAGATCATGCTGAAGATCGACGGAATCAGCGACAGCAGCGTGTCACGGATCGAGCGGAAATGAAGGGCGAGATACAGAACCGTCACGATCGCCGCGATGAGCAGCAGCTTCGGCAGCTCGTGCTGAATCGTTCGCTCTGTGTCATTGCTCAACACGCTGATTCCGGTCAGCGTCGCGCCAGGCAAATCGGAAAGAACATGCCGAATCGAGTCGATCGTCCGCGTGCGGTCGGAGCGCTGCTCGAGCGAATGATCGATGAAGATGATCGTCAGCGCTTCGTGAACGTCGGGCGATTTTGGGAGGAAGTTCCGCGCGAGCGAAGGATACTGCCGCAGTGTATCGAGAGTCGGCGGCGGCTTGGGGCGAAAGAGCTCGAGGAGGAACCCCTGGTAGGGCTCGAACGCTTTCGGATCGAAGGGACTGTCCGCGATTGCGGTGCGGAAGTCGGCGAGAATTCGATTCGCTTCTTCCGGTGACACGGCGCGCTTTCGGGATTCGACCATGCGCGGGTCGGGAAGAAGCGAAGAGATGCCGAGAACCGATGACACGCCCGCGGGCTTGTTGGCGTCGCTCTTGAGGCGCGATTCGACGTCGTGCGCAAGCGCGACGAGATCGTCGTCCGAGTTCGCCTGAAGATGGACAAGAAGCGATTCCGGCGAGCTGCCCATCCGCGCCGCGATCTTCCGCTGGGCTTCGATCGGTGCATTCGGCTGCGGATGCATGGAGTTGATGTTCGATTCCAGCGGCAGCAACTCGCGGCCGGGGAGCAAAGCGATGATCAAACCGGCGACCATTGCGCCCGTGCACAGACCAAGAACAGCGTTTCGATACCCGCCAACGAATCGCAGCAGCGGAACGATCGACACGCGCGGGAGGACGTTGGCTGATTGGAAACGGCGCGACCGTTCCAGAATCACGAGAATTGCCGGCAACACGAGCAGCGCGCAGAGGAACGTACCGGTCAATCCAAAGCTTCCGAGGATCGCGAAGTCTCGCAGCGCGGGAACGGATGAGAAACAGATCGCAATGAATCCGATGATGCTCGTCGCCCACGAGGCGAGGAGGGCAAGCCCTAGCTCGCGGATCGTCAATTCCGCGGCGGCGATCGAATCGACGCCTCTTGCACGGGCGGCGTAATAGTGCGAGCGGTATTGCACCGAGTAGTCGATGCCCATGCCCGCGAGCACGCCGCCGATCACCGCCGTCAGCGGCGTGAGCTGCGTGCTGATCAGCGAGAATGCGCCGAAGCCGATCAGCGTCCCCAGCGCCACCGTCATCAGCGAAATCAGAAACCACCGAATCGGCCGGCGATACACCAGCATGAACAGGATCTGCAGAAAGATCACCGATCCGGTGACGTTCTCGATCATGTCCGATCGAATCGATTCCTGGCTCTTGGCGGCGATCGCATAAGCCCCTGAAAAACCGAGCTGAAGATGATCGCTGTCGACGCTCCTCGCGACGCGCTCGACCTCGAGGGTGATGTCGTTGGAAAAGTCCAGATCGCTCGGCGGTTTCTTTCCCGGCACGCGAATGAGCAGGCTGCGGCCGTCCTCCGAAATGTACCCATCCGACCCACGAAACGTTTTGAACGGCCGCGTCGACATCAGGCGTTCGAGGAAAAAATCGTGCAATCGCAGCGGATCTTTCAGAAACGCCTTCGCAAGCGCATCCGCCGCCGGTCCGGGCGCGGAGAGCATCGCCTCGTTCTGCGCGATCTGCCTGCGCATCTCGCCCTGCGTCAGCCGATGTCGCGCCGCCGCGAGCGTCGCGTCATCTATATAATAAAGCGCCGACGGAACCAGCACCTTCTCGAAATACTGCCGCGTCTGCGCGTCGGTCTGGTAGACGATGTCGTTGCACAGTGCGTTTGTCTTCGCATCCGCGCGAATCGCCTCATCGAGCTTCTGCGCGTAAGCCGTCAGCTTCGCGGGATCGGGTTGCGACTCGTCCGCGGGCAAGGTCACGAGAATGAGCAGATCTTCAACCGCCGAGAAATGGCTCAAAACGCGGCCGAGCGCCTTCGCGGACGGATCGTTCTGATTCGCCATCTTTTCCAGCGCTGGATCGGCGCGGAGATGTGTGAGTCGAAGCGCACAAATGATCGCGAGAACAAACGCGATGCTGATCGTCGGCCATGGATGTCGCGCCGGAAAGTTTAGCACATGCGGTAAGTCAAACGGCGGCGGGGCGTCGCTCACGGCAGCTTCTCCGCGCGCCGCGGCGGTTTGAAAGCCAGCTCGGGAATCTCGCCGTTGATCTCGATCGATTTAAGATCGATATCAATCTCCCCGCGATCGCTGATCGCGACGACGCGCTGCGGCCAAACCGCGTCGCCAAACTGCGCGTATCGACTGAGCGTCAGCGTAAACCGCGTCGCGCCTTTGTCGTCGGTCATCCGGTATTTTCGCGGGGTGAGGGTGCGACGGTCGATCTCGCAGAAAATATTCGCGCCGGATTCATCCGCCTTCGACACAACAAGCTCGCTACCGCTCGACTTCACGACCTTCACCTTCGGATCCGCGAAGAATCCGCCCGCCAGGACCGACCACGTTCGCGCGAGCTTGGCGGCGCTAACCCCGGCCGTCTGAACCTGCGCGCGCTGCTCGGGATCTTCCGGCGCGATCAGCCATGCGCCCTGATTTGTGAGCGTGAGATCAAACACGGCTTGGCCGAACTTCCACGCCCGCAAGCGCAATTCGTCCGGCAGGCGCATCACGATCACGCAATCGAGCCGCACCGTTTGTCCTTCACTGTCGCGCAGCGTGATCAGCCCTTCGGACGTCACGGATTTAATCTTCTCCGATCGCGTCGCGATCGTGTGAATGCTCTCCGCATCGCTCATCCGCGGATAAGTCGGCAGATGCTCTTTCGACGGCGCGCAGCCGATGAGCCCGACGAGAATGAAGCCGCAAACGAGCCCACCGATCATGGCGCTTCCTGCAACAATTGCCGCAGCACCTTACCCGTCGGCGATTTCGGGAGCGACTCGCGAAATTCGATCACGCGAGGGACTTTGTAACCCGCCAATCGCTCGCGCACGAAGCCGCGCAGGTCGTCCGCACTGGGTGGATCGTTGGGAACTCGCGCGACCACGACCGCTTTGACGCGCGAAACCGTTTCACTCAACTGGATCGGCACCACGACGCATTCCGCGACGCCGGGGTGCTCCGAAAGCACATGCTCGACTTCGATCGGATTCACCTTCAGCCCGCCGACGTCGATCAACAGTTTTGATCGACCTGTGATGACCAGATCGCCGCGCTCTGTGATGCGCCCCAGGTCGCCGGTCGCGAAAAAACCGCCATCCGAAAGATCGATGCGCTCGCCGATGTATCCACTGAACATGCTCGCGGCCATGATCTGCACCTGGCCATCGGCAATGTCGATCTCGACGGCTTTCATCGGGCACCCGACGCTCGCCGGATCGAAATCGTCGCGCGTCGGATCGCTGAACGTGACGGAACCGATCTCCGTCGCGCCATAAAGCTGCCCAACACGATGACCGAACCGCTCGAGGAAACGATCGAACACACTCTGCGGAAGGGGGCCACCGGCACTGTACGCTTTGCGAAGCGAGGGCATTGCGCCGGCGTCACTGGCGCTGGCGATCATCTCGTACATCGATGGCACGCCGGGAAGCAACGTGATGTCTTTCTCCGCGAGCAGCTGCATGATCAGGTGCAGGTCGAGCCCAGGCACGAGCAGCACGCTGCTGCCCGCCCACATCGGCGCAAGCAGGCCGTGCTCGAGTCCGTACGAATGGCACAGGGGAACGGTCGCCAGCACGCGATCGTCGGCTTGGAAGACGATCGCGTCCGCCATTGCTTTGCAGACGGCATCGATTGATGCTGCGCTGCGAAAAACGACCTTCGGCAGCCCGGTCGTTCCCGAGCTTTGCAAAAGTAACCCCGGTCCGCCGCTGCGTGCCAGGTCCGGCGGAGGCAGAGAGCCGAGCGTTTCAATCGTGCCGTCGGAGATCACGATCGCGGCAGCGCGCGCAATCTCCGCGGAGCGCCGCAATTCGTCCGTCGCGGCTTCGGGTGAGATCGGAAAGACATTGCACCCCGCGCCGAGGATGCCGAGAAACATCGCAGGATATTCGAGCGTGTTGGGGCAGCGCAGGATGACGACGCTTCCCGGCGCAACCGCGTCGCGAATGCGGCACGCAAAATGGTTGATGCGTTTAACAAGCTGCGCATACGTAAGCGGCGGCGCGTCCGGCGCGCAGCGCTGGACGAGCCGATACGCAGGCTGATCCGGATTTCGCCGGGCGTGTGCGTGAACCTGTCCGAGCAGCTGATGCGACATGCGTGTCTGGAAAGTAGGGTGTGGTTCACCACACCTTTTCGGAAGCTGGTGTGCTGAAGCACACCCTACGGCACACACCCTACGGCGTCATGTTCCTATCGATGCGAGATCGGCTTCCGCATCCGGCGTCTCGGTCGGCACTTGTTGCTCGCGCAGCGAGAACATCTTCCGCTTCGGCACGAGCGGATAGAAACGGTTGACGAGCATACACAGGCGGAAGAACCAGAGCCGCCACCGAAGCGCCCACGCGGGTTTCGGAAACACTTGACCGGCCAGAATCGAAATCACCGCACCATGCACATTCAGCGGACCTTGGCCGTTCAGGAACAGTTCGCGGAACGAATGCGTGTAGTAATCGCGAATCAGGCCGAAGAAGATCGACGTGCTGCCTTCGACAAGCTTGATGTATTTCTTCCGCGCCGTGGCGGGCGACATTTTTCCATCCAGCACATCGATAATGCGGCCGGCCGCTTCGTTCGCGCCCATCATCGCGAGCGTCGCGCCGCTGGAGAAGATCGGATCCATGAACGCGGCGGCATCACCGAGCAGGAAATATCCATCGCCTGCATACGGCTTACACATGTAGCTGAAGTCGGCAATGACATCGTTCTTCTCCGGCCCCGTCGCGTTCGCACAGCGGTCACGCACGACCGGACAACGCGCGATGCCCCATTGCAGAATCTGATTTGCGGGCACGCCGAGCGACTTGGCGATCTCCGCATCCATCACCAGGCCGATACTCGTCACTTTGTCGTTGATCGGAATCACCCAGAACCATCCTTCTTCGCTCATGAAGATGGCGGGGTGGCCTTCCTCTTCGCCGGCGAGACGCTTCACGCCTTCGAAGTGCTGGTAGTAGGCGATGCGCTTGAGGTGCTTGCTCTTGTGCGGATGGCGCGTGCCGAGGTGCTTGCCGACCAGCGTGCTCTGCCCGCTGGCGTCGAAAAGGTATTTGCCCGTGATTTCGCCTTGATCCGTCATGACCGCGACGTCGCCGTCTCGCATGCGAACGATCTGGCGAACGAGCACGTTTTCGCGAACTTCGGCGCCGCTCTTCTTCGCGGCGTTTAAGAGCATCTCGTCGAACACGGCGCGTTCGATGTTGAACGTCGGCGAACCGGGGAGCAGACCGATGCGGAAGGTGAAGCGGCTGCTGTTGAAGTCGTCGCCCATGCCGAATTCGGCGCCGAGTTTCGGCACATGCGGCAGCTTTTTGAATTCCTCTTCCAGCCCAAGCTCCTGAATGAGCGGAAAATTCCGCGGAAGAAACGATTCGCCGATATGAAAGCGGGGGAACTTCGTTTTCTCGAGGATGACGACCTTTTTCCCCGCCCGCGCCAGCACCATGCCGGCGGTGGCGCCGCCGGGCCCTCCGCCGACGATGACGACATCATATTGAGGTGCTGAAGCGTGCATGGCGATCATTCTGTTTACAACTAAGTCGCGACGCCTTCAATTTCGACGAGCAGTTCCGAGCGGCAAAGATCGGCGCGCAACACTTCGAGGCGCGCGAGCGTCGGAAACGCCGCACTGACGGCCGCGATCACCTGATCGAAGTTCGATTCATCCGGCACGTACGCACGCAGCTCGCGATAATGCGAAAGCACGCCGCGCGTCGAGCTACCATTGCCGTTGATCTTGCCGTTCGATCCTTTCGTCGCGCCCGTGACGAGCGCCGCAAGATTGACGAACGTCTCATCAAGCTGCTGCCGAAGATCGCCGACGTGAACCGAATCCTCTCCGCGGACGCTGGCGGTGCCTCCGACGAGAATCTTTCCCGGGAGATCAGCCGCGTCTTTCAAAATCGTCGCGCGAGCGAATGCGGGCGGAAGGGGACCGAAGCGTTTCGAATAGTGATACGGTGCGACCTGCCGCGGATTCTCGACCGCGATGCCGGGCTGCTTCATCGCAAGGCAATGAATGAAAAGGTCGCGCCCCCAGTGGCCGATGCCGGACGCCGTCGAAACCTGCCGTTCAAATTCGCCTGGCCCGCCGTACCAGTTGCAGTAAGCGCGATATCGGCCGGCATTGAAAACCATATACCGATCCCGGCCGTCGGACATGATCTCGTTGATCCGCGGAACGTGGTTCCAAAACCGCACCGCATGCATTTGCTCCGCCGCCAGCGAGCGCGCGATCGATTCGTATGCGCTGAATGTTTGCGCTTCCAATTCCTCTAAGCGCAGCGCGACTGCTTGGCGGACGCGGACGCTCAGAAGTACGAAATCCTCGCGCCGGCGAACGAGCGTGTGCTTCGATGCAATTGAATCGGCGCTTGGGAAAAGTTCTTCGACCCACGCCGCGAGCGGGGGTTCTTGCGAGTCTGCGGTTCGACGCAGGATGGTGAGCGGTGTGACAGTAAACGACGTACTCATGTGTGCGTTGGAGCAGGTTAAATCGATTGCGGCGGCGTCGCAAGCCGCGCCGCCAGGCGCGTCAGGTTGTCGCGATCCGCGCACCCGCGACGAGACCCGTGTAATCGGTGCAGAGCACCGCGAAGTCTTCCGTTTTGTTGCTCGCGCTCAGCATGGCGGCGATGCTCGCAAGCGGGCCAACGCTGAAGGTTTCGGCGATCGAGCCGTACAACGAGCGCGTTGACACATTGGAATTCAAGTGGCGAATCGCCGCCGATTCTGAGCGATCGATCCACGTGTTGTTCGCAGAGCTGACGATGGCGCTTGGGTCGCGCAACTCGCGAAGGACTTCAATCGTCGCGTCGATCGCATCCGGCTGCGCAAACCGTCGCGAGGCGTTCGCTTCGACTCGGCCGAGCGACTTTCCACCACGGCGTTCGAGCGATTCGCGGCTTTCAAGAACGAATGTCACCGCGCCGGCGCCGACGAAAAATCCGCTTTCGGCGCTTCCGCTCCCACGATAGAGACCGCAATGGCGGTAGGCCAGGTTGATGATGTCCGAGTATTCCTCGGCGGCGCCGACGATTGCGTGGGTCCACTGCCCGCTCGCGATCCGCGTCGTCGCGAGGCGTAGCGCATCGAGTCCCGCGGTGCGCGAGCCGATCACCGTCTGGCAGGCGCCTTTCAGCGAGAGCATAAGGCTGAGATGCGCGGCCGCGGCGTTCGGGACGCCTTCCGCGAAGAGCATCGGATTCGCGGCGGCGATCCCTTGTTCGACGATCTGTTTGTAATAGCTGTGACAATAGTTGGCGGCGCCGTGCGTGCTGCCGAGAATCGCGCTGCAGGTTTCGAGAAACTCGGCGTTGCCTTCGACGCCCGCGTCGCGACACGCGAGTGCGGTGGCGGCGAGCGTGAGCTTGACGTAATCGCTCATGCGACGCACGCGTCGTGCATTGAGGTACGGCAGGAAAAGGTCTTCGGCGACAGAGCCGGTGTCGGCTGTGAGCGACGAGGTTCCCCTTGTTCGCGCGGCGAGCGTGTCGCGGCCGATGATGTTTGGCAGAACAACACCGATGCCGGTAATGAGGACCTCTCGCTTTTCGCGAGATCCAAGCTGCGCCGGGAGGGCGAGGCTCGCGCCGAGCCGCGCTTTTCGAAGGTCGGAGGACGGCTCGGCAGGAGCCTCGCCCTCCCGCGCGCGACCCAGCACGACCGAGGTGTTCGCGCCGCCGAAGCCGAGCGAGGTGTTGAGCGTGACGCGCAACTTTCGCGAAGACGCGCCTCGACTGAGTTCGCCGAAGTCATGCGTTGTCGGCAGCGTTAGTCGAGAAAAAGCCGGGTCCGGCTCCGTCGCATTGAGGCACGCGGGAACGGTTTGCTCCGCGAGCGCGGTGGCGGCGAGGATCAGTTCTGCAGCGCCGGCGGCGCCGAGCGTGTGACCCAGGTGGCTCTTGAACGCGACGACGGGTTTGTCTTTCAAACCTTCGCCGAAGATGCGCGAAAGGGCCATATACTCGCCGGCGTCGTTGTCGGGCGTGCCGGTCGCGTGTGCGGCGGCGAGATCGACCTCGCGCGGCTCAACGTTCGCATTGGCGAGTGCGGCCTGCATCGCGCGGGCGGCGCCTTCGCCTTCGGGATGCGGCTGCGTGAGATGATGCGCGTCCGAGGACTCGCCACAGCCGAGAATCGTCGCGAGAACTTTCGCGTTGCGTTTCCTCGCGTCGCCGGCGCGCTCGAGGATGACGATCGCGTAACCCTCCGCGAGCTTCATCCCCTGGCGATTGTGACCGAACGGCCGCAGCGGGCCTTCGGCGACGAGACGCAGGCTGTTGAATCCGGCATACGCGTATTCGCTGATCGGGTCGTATCCGCCGGCGATGATCAGATCGAACTCGCCGCTTTGCAGAAGCGAAACCGCCAGCGCGATGCTGCCGAGGCTCGACGAACAGGCCGAACACGTCGTCGCGGCGAAGCCGGTGATGTTCAGGTGGTGCGTCGCGCGCTGAAGCACACTCGTCGCGAGAAAGCTTTGCAATGCGGAAAAGTCGCCGCTGCGCAGAAACTTTCCGCCGGCGCGCATGCCGTGAAGCGTCGTGCCGAGCATCAGCCCGCAACGATTGGGGGGATACGGCAGCGCTATATTCAGAGCGGCCGGCCTTTCTGGTGGCACAGACATTCTTGTCTGTGACGGGGCGAGGTGCCCCTCGAGCCGTTTCTGACCGATAGCTGAATCGATCGACGAGTACGCCGATCGATCAACGACAGGAATGTCGGTGCTACCGGCCGAGAAGGGATCAAATGCCACAAATCCGGCGTCGCAAATCGCGTCGTCGATCGCCCATCGTAAGTAGCGAATCTCCCGCGGCGCATCCGGTTCGAAATCAGTCGGAAGATCGGGCGCTTGTCCACCGTCTTTTCCCGGCGGCAAAGGCGATTCCATCGCGCCGAGCGGACCCATGCCGCACTTTCCGCGGACGATATTGTCCCACGTTTCGGCGCGCGAGAGCCCGAGTGGGCTGACAAGCCCTGCGCCGGTGATGACAACATGTTCGATCTGGTCACTCACAATCTCTCTTACGTTGTCGCGTCTTCGCAAAACGCCGGCTGTAAGACGAGCCACTGCTCAGGGTACTCCCGCACATATCGTTCGATCACGCTCGCCATCTGTTCGAGCCCACGCTCGACGGCGTCGGGATCATTCGAATCGACTTCGATTGCATCTTCAATAAACAGACGAATCCTGCCCTGTTGGGTTCGAATGGAAAACACCGGAATCACCGGCGCGCCCGTCGCCAGCGACAACTTGATCGGCCCCGTCGGCAGCAGCAGGTGTCCGCCGAGGAATCTCACGCGACGGCCTTTCTGGCCGGGCATCACGCGGTCGCCTTGCATGACCACGACTTCGTCCCGCAAAAGAGCATCGCGCAGCGGCATCCACGCGGTCCAGTCCGAGCCTTCCATCGGTACTTCATGTACGCCGAGGTTTTTGCGAAGTCGGGCACGCATCATCTCAAATCGCTCGAGCAGGTCGCGACGGAACACCACATGCACGTTCGGCTCGCGATCGAGCAGCGACGCGCAACCGACTTCGAAGGACCCCATGTGAGCGGTCACGACGATCGCGCCGCGCTTGAGCTTCCGCATCGCTTCGTACTGCTCGACACCGGTGGCCATCTCGATGCGTTCGAGAAGCTGCTTGCGTGTCGAGCCGAGGCTTCGGCCGATGTCGTAGACGAAATCATAGAAATTGCTCACGACATGCCGCGTGAAGCGCGACAATTTGCGCTCGGACAAACCCGGCCCGATGATCCGCTTCGCGTTGCACTGGGTTCCGTGCTTGAGCGCTTTGGAAAACGTGAGCGCGAAAGACAGATAAAACCACTTCGTTGCCCGCACGACCCACGGCGCGTGCCACGCGTGCCAGAAGAGATAACGCAACCAGAAATTCGCGAGCCACGTGCGCAGGCGGCTCCCCGTCGTTCGCGGCGATGGCGCCGGAATCGCCTGGCGGATCTCGCGAATTGGAGGTGTGGCTACCGCTTTCACGTCCGTATCCTGTGCTCGGGAGGGCGAGGCTCCTGCCGAGAAGAAGACGGCTCGGCGGGAGCCTCGCCCGCCCAATATCATTTCCCTTCAATTGCTTCCAGCGGGCGCGAAACCTTCACCTCTTGTGGAACGGTCAGTTCCACCGCACTTGCCGGCAGATTCGTGTTGATTTGGATTCCCGTGAATGAAATGACCGTGCGATCCCCGTCGGAGTCGATCATCTCGAATCGCAATATATAACCGTGATCCGCGTCGAGCAACACGCGGACTTCATCGACGTGCTCCTTCAGCGTCGCGTCGATTGGTGTAAGCTTCAGCGCGAGCGTGTTGGCAGGATCACCGTCGGCGTGCATCGCCTTATCGTCGAGTTTTTCGAACGTGAAATGCTGCTTCAGCACGTCTAATCTCGGAAGTGGAGACGCGGCGAGCGACGAAAGCTGCTGATCGACTTTGTAGATCTCGACAACCTTTTGCTGCGGATAGTACAGGCGAACTTCCTTCTCATCGATCCGCATGACGGTCGGTGCGGGCTGTTTCGTATCCCACAGCATGACCGGCCCCCGCACGCGGACATCGCCGGTCGAGACGAGCGGCTTTTTCAGGAGGGCTGTGAACTTCTTCTGCTCGAACTTCGCGGTCAGGTCCTGGATCTGCTGCCCCTTCGCGTTGATCGCGAGCATCTGTTGCCAAAGCCCCGGATCAACCCCCGCGGGGGCGGTGGCGGGCTGGGCGATGAGCGATGGCGTGAGTATCAGGATGGACAGAACAATCCATCGCATGCGTAGAACTCCAAATTCAACCGCGAAGGCGCGAAGGACGCGAAGAACAGACGCGAAGGCACTCAATGATTCTTTTCTTCGCGTTTTTTCCTTCGCGCTCTTCGCGCCTTCGCGGTTGCATTTTCAGTTTCCGGGAACGGC
The DNA here is from genome assembly GCA_025924315.1 of Phycisphaerae bacterium. Taxonomy (GTDB): domain Bacteria; phylum Planctomycetota; class Phycisphaerae; order Tepidisphaerales; family Tepidisphaeraceae; genus JAICIO01. The sequence goes on along the minus strand of JAICIO010000064.1, from coordinate 14,597 downwards.
CACGGCGCGCTTGTGAAGCGTAAGGCTTCCGCGGGCGACCGTCTCGCTGCCCTGTGTCGCGTGCACTTCGAAATGCTGCAGCGGGCCCATCGCGCGGGAAAGCTTCGAATGGAGCACGATGTCCGCCGGCGGGGCGACGGCGTGCTCGAAGCGCACATCGACATGCGCGAGCTTGCCTTCCATCGCTTCGCGGTCAGGCGCGATGAGGCCCGAAAGCTGCGCCAGCGCCTCGGCGATCAGCACGCCCGGCACGAGCGGGCGGCCCGGGAAGTGGCCCATGAAAAACGGCTCGTTTCCCGTGAGAGTCCAAACCCCTTGCGCGCTCTCGCCCGGCTTCACCTCAATCAATTTCGAGACAAACCGGAACGGATCGCGATGGGGCAGATTGGCGAGCAGGTCGGCCGGCCCATTTGCGCCGCCGGTCGCTTGCGTCTTCGCGGGATTCATTTCCATCTGTTCGTGAATGTAATTCGCCAGCGTCGTCACATTCTCAAAGACCTGTCGGCCGACCGCTTCGTTAGGAATTTTAATGCCAAATTCCCGCTCGATGCTCGTCACCAGCAGCAGCATATCAAGCGAATCGAGATCGACGTCACTGCTGAAAAACGGCATGTCGTCGGCGATCTGTGCATCAGGGCCGAGCTTGAGATCCCGCCGCAGAATCGTCTTGATGTGATCGAGGGTTTTTCGGTCCGGTGCGTCCGTCGCCATACGTATTGGTCCGCCATCAGTTGAAAGACGATGCATCGTAAACGGCATTAAGCGATGCGTAAAGAAGTTGGAGCCGCAGATGGACGCAGATGAACGCAGATTACAGAAAGAGGTTTGTCCACGAATGGACACGAAGGAACACGAATGCAGAGTGAGGACTTGCTTTCTCCTATTCGTGTCCATTCGTGTTCATTCGTGGGTGAATCTTTTCCTATCTGCGTTCATCTGCGGTCCACCGATCACGTGCACGGGTTGAAAACCCGTGCTACAACTGCCTGCGATGCTCAAACAAGCTTTGCACGACAACTGGAGCGTTCGCGCGGTGGGGGATTTGTCCGAAGTTCCCGCGTCCCTTCGCGGGGTGAGCGTGCCGGCAGAGGTGCCGGGCTGCGTTCATACGGATCTGATGCGGGCGGGCAAGATTCCGGATCCGTATCGCGATTTCAACGAGTTCGAAGTTCGATGGATCGGGCGGACGGATTGGGAATATCGCACGACGTTCGACGCCGACGCGAAGCTGTTCGAGCACGAGCGGATCGATCTCGTCTGCGACGGCCTCGATACGGTCGCGAAGATCGAGCTGAACGGCGTCGAACTCGCGCAGACGTTCAATATGCACAGGGGCTATCGGTTTCCGCTCCGTCGGGAGGGCGAGGCACCAGCCGGGCCGTCTTAGAGCGACGCGAAGCGGCTCGGCGGGTGCCTCGCCCTCCCAAAGGCAAGTCTTCGGCGCGGGACCAATGAGCTGAAGATCACCTTCGCCTCGCCGGTGAAGTATGCGGAGGCGATGCGCACGCAGATCGGCCCGCGGCCATACGTGAACGGTCCCGCGGGTCCGTTCAACTTTATTCGGAAGATGGCGTGCAATTTCGGATGGGATTGGGGCCCGGCGCTGCCGACCAGCGGAATCTGGCGGGGGATTCGATTGGAGGGGTGGAGTCACGCGCGAATCAAATCTGTACGAGCAAGTGTCGATCTGATCGCCGGTACCAATGCAGTCATCCGGTTGATGGTCGATCGCGAGTATTCCCATGCTTCTAACCAGAAAGCTGACGACACAGGATTTACGATCTTCGGGCCTGATCGAAGCGTTATTCTGTGTGGGTTCGTCGAAGGCGAAACGACCATCCCACTGGATTGCGTACAGTTCTGGTGGCCCGTTGGGCATGGCGCTCAACCGCTCTATGAAATCAGCGTGTATGTCGGAACGGAACAAGAAGAGTGGGATTCTTGGTCCGGCCGCATCGGTCTCCGCACCGTCGAACTCGACGCTTCGCCGGACGACATCGGCCGGAAGTTCGTCGTGAAGGTCAACGGCAAGCCGATCTTCTGCAAGGGATTCAACTGGATCCCGGACGACTGTTTCCTCGATCGCGCGTGCGAGCCTTCGCGGGTTCGTCAGCGGATTCAGCAGGCGATTGATGCCGGCGGGAATATGCTGCGGGTGTGGGGCGGGGGGATTTTTGAGACGGATGACTTTTACAACATCTGCGACGAGCTCGGCGTGCTCGTGTGGCAGGATTTTCTGTTCGCCTGCGCGATGTACGCGGAGGAGGAGCCGTTCTGGTCGGAGGTGAAGGAGGAGGCGAAGTACAACGTTGCTCGGCTCGCGCATCACCCGAGTTTGGCGGTGTGGAATGGATGCAACGAGAACATCTGGGCGTATCGCGATTGGGGTTGGAAGGATCATCCCGACGTGATCGGGCGGACGTGGGGCAAGGGATTTTACTTTGATTTACTACCATCGATCTGTAAGGAGCTGACGCCGGGCATTCCGTACTGGGCGGGCAGTCCGTGGTCGGGTGATTACGACGTCGACAACGGCGTGCCGCCAAACGCCGCGACCCACGGCAACAAGCACGTGTGGGAGGCGTGGTTCAAGGAGGACTACGCGGTCTATCGCAAGTTCGCCCCGAGATTCTGCAGCGAGTTCGGCTTCCAAGGCCCCGCCAATTTCGCGACGATCGCAGGGGTGGTGCCGGTAACGCGGGAGGAGGCCCCGCGGAGCTCCGCTCCGCCGCTAAATGGTGAGACAGGCGCTTCCATAGTTAGCGGCGGAGCGCAGCTCCGCGGGTTCGATTTTTCGAACATTCCTCCACGCGACTTCGGGTCGCCCGAGATGCGGCATCGGCAGAAATCGGGCAACACGGTGCAGGATGATGGGGATCGGCGGAACCTGCGGCATCTGGTACGGCATTTCAATCTGGTGGGGGCGGAGGATTTGCTGTCGGCGCTGGACTCACCCGACCCGAAAGCGAAACCGCCGGAGTGCGGGGCGGAGCCGGTTCATCCCGCCAAGCGCCCGAGCCGGGCGAACTTCGACGATCTCCATTATCTGCTGCAGCTGAATCAGTGCCGGGCGCTGACGCTCGGCGTGGAGTGGTTTCGCTCGCGGCAGCCGACTTGCATGGGGACGTTGTACTGGCAGCTGAATGATTGCTGGCCGGGCGTGACGAGCTGGTCGTGCATTGATGGTGATGGCCGATTCAAACCGCTGTGGTACGCGACGCGAAAATTCTTCGCGGCGAAGTTGCTGACCATTCAGCCGGAGGAAGATGGGACGCTCTGGTTGCATTTGAACAACGACAGCGACGAAGTCGCGACGGAGGTTGTGCAGATCACGCGCCGATCGTTCGATGGGAAGGTGCTGGCGGAGCAGGCAGCGACATTGAGCGCGTCCGCGCGATCGAGCGCGAAGATCGCGCTCGACCCCTCCGTTGCGACCGCCGGCGACCGGGCGAGAGAGCTCATCCTTGTAGAAGGCTCGACGAAAGCTTTTTGGTTTTTCGATTTCGACCGAAATCTCCGATACCCGCCGCCGGAGTTTGATGCTTCAATCGAGCGCAGCGGCGACGAACATCGGCTGACGATCCGCGCGAAGACATTGCTGCGAGATCTGATTCTGAACGCCGATCGCGTCGATCCCGCCGCTGTCGTGAGCGAGCAGCTCATCACGCTGTTGCCCAGCGAATCGTTTACGTTTGTCGTTCAATCGAAACAGGACCTGACCGTCGAGCAACTCACGCGTCAGCCGGTGTTGCAGTGTGCGAACCGATTCGGTGCGGGCGGGTGAACATCTCTGTGTAGGGTGCGCTTCAGCGCACCGGTTATTCATCGTCGAACAGACATAACCGGTGCGCTGAAGCGCACCCTACGAGAGGCAATCGCTCGCTCGTGGACAACATCTCTGACTGCAAGTAGCTTGGACCGCTGGATGGAATTGCTCGCTTTCAGCTTCGCGACGGTGCAGGGGTGGATCTCGACGGGGGGATTCGCGGTTCTCTTCTTGTTGCTCTTCGCGTGTGGGTTGGGACTTCCGCTGCCGGAAGATATTCCACTGATCATTGCGGGGGCGCTGCTGGTGAAATCGCCGACGACCTGGGTGATCGGCGGCATCTGCGCGTGGTGCGGGATCATCGGCGGGGACTGCGTGCTTTATTCCCTCGGGCGCAAGTTCGGGCTCGAGATCACGCGGCTGCCGTTTGTGGGTAAACATCTCACCAAGGCGCGCATTCAGCGGGTTGAAGAGCTGTTCAACGAATATGGCGTTGGCGTCGTGTTCGTGGGGCGAATGTTCGCGGGCATTCGCGGCGCGATGGTCGTCGCCGCGGGCGCGACGCGGTTCAATTTCGTGAAGTTCATCATCGCGGACGGCCTCGGGGCGATCGTGAGCGGCGGAATGTTCATGATCCTCGGCCATTGGCTCGGCGGAAAGCTGATGGAACCGGAGACGCAGAAGAAGATTCACGAGTTCAAGGAATGGTTCGCGGCCGGCGCGGTCGTGGTGGGAATCGTGCTGGTCGTCTGGATCATCTGGCGGAAGCGCAACAGCCAGCGGATCATCGCCGCCGAGGTGAAGATCGTCGAGAAGGCCGAGCAGGCGAAGGACAAGATGATCAGTAAAATCAAACCGAAGCCCGGCGAAAAGGGGCCGGAGCCGACAACGCCCGCTTCTCCGATTGACCCTACCGCCTGAAACGCATACGCTTTTCAATTCGGTTATTCATCTCACACCAGAAGGAGCAAACGATGCCAGTCGAAGTCAAACCACTTGGTTTTCCGAACAACGCACTCGAACCGCACATCGACGCCAAGACGATGGAGATCCATCACGACAAGCACTACGCGGCGTACGTCAACAACTACAACGACGCGGTGAAGAAGCAGCCGGAGCTGGAAGGCAAGCCGCTGCACGAAGTGCTCGCGAACAACTGCGCGACCGTGAAGGACGAGATCAAGACGGCCGTTCGAAACAACGGTGGCGGGGCGCACAATCACGCGCTGTTCTGGGAGATCCTGAATCCCGCCGGTCGTCCGGGGAATGAGCCGGTCGGCAAGCTTGCGGAAGCGATCAACAAGACCTTCGGCGGATTCGCGCAGTTCAAAGAAAAGTTCGAAGCCGCCGGCAAGACGCGCTTCGGCAGCGGCTGGGCGTGGTTGATCAAGAAGGGCGACAAGCTCGACGTGATCTCCACCGCGAACCAGGATTCGCCGATCATGGAAGGCGCATTCCCGGTGATCGGGCTCGACGTGTGGGAACACGCGTATTACCTGAAGTACCAGAACAAGCGACCCGACTACATCGCGGCGTGGTGGAACGTCGTGAACTGGAAAGTCGCGGAAGACCGATTCAGCCGCGCGAAATAGATCGAGACGATTTCGAGATCTTGTAGGGTCCGCTTCAGCGGACCGGTTATTGCTTTTCGAGGCAATGAATAACCGGTTCGCTGAAGCGGACCCTACACTTTTGCCGTGGCCATTTCTTCAACGCGCGGTTGGGTGACGAGCGACACGACGACCAGCACGACGAACGCCAGGGGAATCGTTACGAGTCCCGGCTGACTGAAGGGCGCGATCGCCTTCGCGGTGGCTTCGGCGGCGGTGAATCCGTAGACAAATTGGTAAGCCGGCGCGCTGAGTAAGAGCCACGCGAGCGAGGTTACCAGTCCGACGATGATCGACGCGGTGATGCCGTACTTTGTCGTGCGCTTCCAGAAAAGCAGCATCACGAGGGCGGGCAGATTTGCGGATGCCGCGACGTTGAACGCCCAGCCGACGAGGAACGAGACATTCAGTTTCTGAAAGACCACACCCAGCGCCATCCCGATGATCCCGACGACGACGGCGGACCACTTCGCGGCACCGACTTTCGCGTGCTCGTGCAGCTGAATCTTGAGAAAGTTCTCCATGATGTCGTGCGCGACCGCGCCGCTGGCGGCGAGGATCAGGCCGCTCACCGTGCCGAGCACCGTCGTGAAGGCAATCGCGCTGATCACCGCAAAGGGTAATTCGCCGAACGTTCGCGCGAGCAGGGGTGCCGCCATGTTCGAATCGGGATTGAGCGGTCCGCCGACCATTGCACCAAGGCCAATGAACAGCGTGAGGATGTAAAAGAATCCGATCGCCGCGATGCCGACGACCGTGCTTTTGCGGGCGCTGGCCGCGTCTTTCACAGTGTAATAGCGGATGAGAATGTGCGGGAGCGAAGCAGTTCCGCAGAAGAGCGCGAGCATCAGCGAGATGAAGTCGAGCTTCTTCGAAAGCAGCGGACTTCGCACGCCCGCGAAAGTCGGGCTTGCTCCGGGAAGCAGCATGTCGCTGCCCTTCACCATCGTGCGCGTCGTTTTCGGTTGCTCGGGATGAGCGGGATCCGGTTTGTTAATCTTCTCGACGACGAGCGTGGATTCGTTGAATTTCCGCAGGAACTCGATCGGGCCGAGCGGACCGCTCGGCACCAGGCCGGTGAACTTCGTGATGACGCGATCGTTGCCGGTGCCGGTGACCGTTTCGGTGTCGACCCAGCTGCTGAACCCGCGATTCAGGATCGCGACCGTGAGGATCGCGCAGAAGATCACGAGCATCGAGCCCTTGATGAACTGCACCCAGGTCGTGCTGACCATGCCGGCGGTGACGACGATCGTGATCACGACCGTGCCGACGATGACCACTCCAATCCAGTACGGGAGGCCGAGCAACGGCTGCACCAGCGCGCCGGCGCCGACCATTTGCGGGATCAGATAGAACAAACTGACGATGAGCGTGCTGATCGCCGCTGAGAGTTTGATTCCGCGGCTGTTGAATTTTGAGTCCAGCGCGTCGGCGAAGGTGAATTTGCCGAGTCGCTTGATCGGCTCAGCGATGACGAACAGCGCGACGATCCATCCGGCGAGAAATCCGATCGAATAGAGAAATCCGTCGTAGCCGTAAAACGCGATCATCCCGCAGATGCCGAGGAACGACGCGGCCGAGAGGTAATCACCCGCGAAGGCGATGCCGTTGACGAACCATCCGACCTGCCCGTGCGCGGCGAAGTAACCTTTGGCGCTTTTCGCGCGCGAGCCGAGATAAAAACTCAGGACCAGCACGAAACCGACGAAGAGCAGAAAGACGCAGATCGCGATCGCGGAGGTGGCCATTTACTTTGCGTCCTGTGATGTACTCTCGGTTTCGGCCGGTTTGCAGAGCAGCATGTAAACGAGAGCGAGTACGATCGCGACGACGATGAGTGCGAGTCCATACGCGGTTGCGAGATTCATTCCGCCGAGCGACGGTTTGGCCATCAGGTCCGAGCGAAACGCGTTGAGGTAAACGAACCCGCCGTAGAAGAGGAGGTAAATGAAGAAAAGAATGAGTCCCCAGCGAGCATTTCGGGCGTCCGGTCGGTCATCGGGCGTGGGCATGCGGAGAGGTGTAGCAAATCCCTGAAACGGCTGCAAATTAAAGTGGCGAGGGCATCTTGCCCTCGGGCCCGCGGCTATAGCCGGCCAGCGCGAGGGCGAGACCCTCGCCCTGTTTTAAGCCGACGCCTTCAAACTATCGCGGAGGGTTTTGGTGTGTTGGTGGTCATCGCCGTAGAACTCTGTCGCGATTTCTAAGGCGCGCTCGAGATGGGCTCGGCCCATTTCTTCGTTGCCCGATTCGCGCATCAGCTGGCCGAGCTCGACGAAATGGCGCGCGACTTCCGGGTGCCGCGGGCCGTAGTTGGTTTCGTCGATCACCAGCGCCCGGCGGAAATAGTTGCGAGCACTTTCGTTGTCGCCCATGCGTCGCGAGAGCGAACCGAGGTTGTGGAGAATGCTGGCGACGGTGGGATGCTCGGGCCCGCAGCCGGATTCGGCGGCGGCGAGCGCTTGCTCGAGCATCGGCCGGGCTTCGTCGAGCTTGTTCAGGTTGAGCATCACAAAGCCGAGGTTGTTCATGACGCTGGCGATCTTGCCGTGATCGTCGGGATAGTGCAGTTTGAAAACGCTCAGCGCGTATTCGAAATGATGTTGGGCGCTGTCGAGCTCGCCGGTCGCATAAAGACACAGGCCGTAGTTATTCGCGACGGTGGCGACGTGCGGATCGGAATCGCCGTACTTTTCCTGATCGATGCCGAGCGCGAGCTCGAGATACGGGCGCGCGGACCAGGGATCGCCCAATCGTTGCAGCACGCGGCCGAGGTTGTTCGCGACATTCGCAACCGTGGCGTGATTCGGGCCAAATTGTTCGCGCGCCAAGCCGAACGCTTCTTCCAGAACTTTTTGCGCATCTTTAAACCGGCCGTGCTTGAGCAGCACGCGGCCGACGTCGTTGAGCAGATCGATCACATCGGCCGTCGCGATACCCAGCTGCCGCGCATGCTGCGCGGCGGCGCGGGCGTGCGGGACCATGAGCGCGGCGTCGGACCACGTTGAGGGATCCTGGCTGTCAAAATTAAACGAGCGCCGGACGACGCGCACCGCCGCGGTTGCCCACGTATTCTGCTCTTCGGCGGAGAGTCGATCGCGGACAATCGCGCCGACGAGACGATGCAGGGAAATGGTTTTCTCATCGGTTTCGACGAGCGAATATCGCCGCAGCGCATCGATCGTTTCGTTCAGCGTCATCGCGGTGCGGACGACGAGGCTGAGGTTCGATGGCAGGGCGGTGGCGCCGGTAGCGAGCATCGATTTCGGAATGCCTTCCGGCGCGAAGTAAGCGCAAAGATTCATGAGCGCCGCCGAATCGGGCGCATCGGCTTCTACCTGGCGGAACGACAACTCCCACGCCATCGCGAGCGAATCGGGATAGGCGCTTTCCTCTCTGCCGCGCTTCAGCAATTCGGACCAGTGCGTCTCGAACTTCTTCAAATACGCAGAGAACGAAATCTTCGTTTGTTCGATGATCGCGGCGGCCTGTTCGAGCGCGAGCGGAAGATCGCCCAAGGCCTGCGCGAGTCGGAAGCACATCAGGTCTGCTTCGTTGCGCCCGGTGCGGGCACGAAGAAACTTGATGGATTCCGTGCGCTCCCACTCGCGGATTTGAATGCCGTGCGCGACGCCGTCCCAATCCGGCGAGCGGCTGGTGATGAGGATGTGACCCGTGACGTCCTTGGGAATGAAATCCGCGAGTTCTTCGGCGGTGTTCGCGTTGTCAAAGATCAGTAGCCAGTCGTTTCGTTGACTGAGTTGCCGGCGAAGGACATGGCGAATCGTGTCGAGATTCTTTCCCTCCGCCACCTTCAATTCGAGCCGCGACGCGAGTCGCGCGAAGAGCAGTTCGATCGGTGTCCGCTCTTCCGAAGGTATCCACCAGACGAACGCGTAGTCGTTGTGATGGCGATGGGCGTATTCCATCGCGATCTGGGTTTTGCCGATTCCGCCGAGGCCGTAGAGCGCCTGCACATGCGCGCGCTTCGAGTCGCTCATAAACCAATCGCGGATGTCGTGAAGGATGAGGTCGCGGCCGGTGAAAAAGCTGTTTCGTTCCGGGACGTTAAAGATGTCGGGCGTGGATGAATCGGCAGAGGCCATGAAACTCCCCAATCAACGATGCAAAACGGACGAGCGTATTCTACCAAGTATATCGGCATGGCGTGCATAACAGTGGCACTAAAGTGCCGCTGCCGGTTAGCCGGCTTTTGCCGCGTTGGCGAGCTCGGTCAGCTTTTCAGCGGACGTGTGGACGACGAGGATATCTCCGCTGGCAATCGGCTCGTGAACCGAAGGCGGCGACTGGGTCTTGCCTTGACGCGTCAGCGCAAGGACGCGACACGCATGGGCCTCCTCGATTTCCGACAGGGGCCGCGACGCAATCTTCGATCCATTCGCGACGACCACTTCGGCGGCGACGTATTGCACGCCGTTGATCATCATCGCGTGAACCGTACGCGTCTCCAGCGCCATCGCCGCGACCATGGGCGCCGACAGCGAGCTTGCGGAAAAGGCGGCGTCGACGATGAACGCGCCGGAAATCTTCTCCGCGATTGATTGCTCGAAGAGGCGCATCACGACGCGGATTTTGGGGTTCAAGCGGCGTGAATCGATCGCGACTTCGATGTTCGCCATGTCGTCGTTGGTCGCGATGATGACGCACTGCGCGTTCGGGATGCCGGCATCGATCAGCGACTGATCTTCCTTCATGTTTCGCACGAGCACGGGCACGTTCATCGCATGCGCCTGCGGGAAGAAACGATTGGTTTCGTCCTTTTCGATGACGACGACGGGCACGTGCGTGGCGACGAGCTCTTCGAGCACGCGCACGCCGAGTTTGCCGAGCCCGCACAGCACGACGTGATCGCGATAGACGGAGGCCATGACTTTCATCCATTCCTTCTCGCCATGTTTTTTGCTGACGAGCAGAATCGACAGGCGGACGATTCCTTCGCCGATGATCACGAACCCAAGCAGGGGATAGAAGCCGGAGATGAGCGCGAGATACCACGGGTCGGTGGTGTTGTTCTGATTGAGCAGCGCCATCCACGCGTTGAAGAATGCCTGCATCGGGCTTGGATATCCATTCGGTCCGCGCGTGTTCCAGTGCAGCATTCCGCCGACGAACACGCATAGCGCCAGCGCGATCAGCGTGAAGCGAAATTCGTAAAGAAGGGCGAGCGCGTAAAGGCCGACGACGCGCATGGGCGGATGCTGGCGAAGCACGACGGCGCGTGTGTGGTTACCTGCCCCCGTGGGCTTCATGGGTGCGAGGGTCGTGGAAAGCGGGGCGTTTGTAAAGCGTCGTACGGCGCGCTTCGTGATTCACTACGCAACAGACGCGAAATCGCAAGCGTCCGCCGCACGGCGCTTGCGATTTCGCGTCTTTTGTTTTGCTGTCGTCTTACACGGGTTGTGAGTCTGACAGGTATTGCCGAACTTTTTCTCGAAGGGCGGGCCAGTCGAGGTTGGCTTTGATGATGTAGTCCTGTGCGCCTTTTCGAAGCGCTTCGGTGCGATACATCTCATCCGACACGGCCGAGAACATCACGATCTTGATGTTGCGGTAGCGTGTATCGCTGCGGACGCGACGCAGCACTTCCATGCCGTCCATGCCGGGCATCATCACATCGAGCAGCAGCACTTTGGGTGGATCGCTCTCGAGCAGGTTGAGGGCGGCTTCACCGTTATCGACGCAATGCGCAGAGTGGCCTTGCAGCGAAAAGAGCTTCGCCAGCGGACGGCAAGCGTCGAGGTTATCGTCAACGATGAGGATTTCGGTCATCAACGTCTCGTTCGACATGAGCCGACATCTTAGGAATCGCGCTCAAAGTGGGAAGAGCATAAATCAGTGGCTTCGCCGGATTTTTGGTTTAGGCGAGCGGGGGAGCGGATTTATGGATAATTCGACTCTCCGAGGTCATGGACCTCATTGTTCTCACCCTGACCCCGCGCGCTCGCCGCCGGGGAGGCAAGCTGGTGCTCACTCACGGCGCTGATACGGAAAAAGTTCGGCTTGAGCTGATGCAGCTGCAGCCAGCGCAGGATCACCTGCTCGAGCGCGCCATCAAGGTCGCGCATCTGCTCGCGGGTGACATTGCGAAGGTAATGGTCGGCCTCGTCGCCCCAGACCCCGCGAGCGCGGTCGCTCATGCGGGCGATGATCTCTTCGGCGTGGCCGGTGGCCTGCGGATCACCCGCGACGCGCTCGCCGATGAAAACGGTGGTCGGCGCGTCTTCCTGGCTGGCGGCTGTTTTCAACGCCGCCGCGAAGGCTTCTGAGCGGCTGTTGTAGGTTCCTTCAAACGATTCACGATCAAACGAGAACGAGTACTTGGCACTCATAAATGTCCCACCTCACTCTTCCCGTATGTAATTGTATCCCTCCCTTATTTCGGCTGCCGCGCACAAATCGGAACAGCCAAAGGTCTCATAAAGGAAGACAGTCAAGCCACGCAAAGGTTAACGGCGGGAGGGGCGGGTTTCGTGACGCATGGAGCAGGTTGGCATGATTTTGACGAGCCAGCGTTAGCCCGGCCGGTTGCGGGCCGGATTCCGCCGCAAGCGCCGAGGCTAAGCGAAGACACTCGTCGCTAGCCCTTCTCGGCCGCCTGTGAAATGGCCTTTTCAAGGTCACGGACCTGATAAATGCCATTGAGCTGAATTGGCTGCTTCAGCGAAGGCGCATAAATGGCGGTGAGGGGGATCGCGCCGACCGGATTAAGCTGATTGAGCAGTGGTCGACCGGGGGCGGTGTCGTCGCTGAGATCCGCCTTTAGCATCACGATCTGATGGTCATCGACCGTCTTCACGATGCGACGGCTGTTGAGAACGAACGTCTCCACCCAGTGACAGTTGCCGCACCAGATGGCCGTGAAATCGATCAGCACGATCTTGCCGGACTTCTGCGCCTCCGCCAGCCGCTCCGGCGTGTAAGCGAGCCACTCATATGGTTTCGCGGTCAGCAATTGCACGAGCAAGAACGACGGCACGATCATCGCGATCGCAATCACGGCTGCGACCGCGCGCGGCAGCCACGCGCGCGAATGCGTCCACGTTCGCCAGATCAAAAAGACTCCGGCGACGACGATGATCGCAAAGATCACCCACCAGTACGAATTTTCGCCGAGGACTTTCTCAATGAACGGCCCCGCGAAATACGCCGCCGTCCCGAGCAGGAGAAATCCCATCAACTGCTTCACCGTCTCCGCCCACGGTCCACTTCGCGGAAAGCGACGCGCCAGTTCGGGAAATGCGCTGAGAAGAAAATACGGAAACGCCATGCCGATGCCGACGACGATCATCAGCAGCACACCGATGTGCGCCGGTTGCGAAAGCGCCCAGGCCAGCAGGAAGAAGAACATCCCAAACGTGCAGGGCGTCGAAAGCGCTGCGGTGAGAATGCCGAAGAGAAAGTTACCCGTATAGGTGTCATGACGTGGGGTGAAGCGATAAACGCTTGTCGGGAGATTGACGGTGAACACGCCGAACATGCTCAATCCCATCACGACGAGCACGATCACGAGGGCCGAGAGAAACCACAGGTTGCTGAACAGTTCGCCCCATTTGAACACCTGCAGCACAATCACCAGCAATCCGAGAACCGCGAAGCTGGCGACGAGGCCGAGGCTGAAGACAAGGCCAAGCGCCAGGCTTTTCGCGCGGTTGTGCTGCGAGACTTCATAGAAGCCGATCGCCTTCAGTGGAAGCACCGGCAACACGCAGGGCATCACGTTGAAAATGATGCCGACGAGAAACGCAAAGAAGAACGCGGGGGCGTACGCGTTTTTCCCGAGCGTGATGGTGTGGCCGAATAGATCGATCGACGGATCCGCGGCGACTTCGGTGACTTTGAAGTCCGACGGCGACGTCGTAGCAGTGGCCACGGTTGTCGGCGCGGTCGTGGCCGACGCGTGATAGCCGGTGAATAATTCCGGGAGGTTCACTTCGGTGGGCTGGCTCGGCCCAGCAATGTTCACCGCGACATCGAACTTACGCGTCTCTGGCGGATAGCACGCTTTGTCATCGCAGATCTGCAGCTTCGTCGAACCTTTGATCGAGAGCGAACCGGCCGGCGCATCTGCCTTCACGTTGATCGGCACATAGATGGTGACCCTGCCGGTGTAGACACTCACGCTTCCGAGCAGCGGATAGTTCTCGATGACGGGCTCGGGATACTGCGGCTCGCCGGGCTCGATCGCGGCATTCGGGTCGATCTTCACGGTGAGCGGAATGAGGTTCTTATCGAGCGGCTTGTGCGATTGCGCGTGATATCCCTCCGCGACGTTGACCACGATCGCGAGGACTCCGTGATCGCCAGCGTGGAGCGATTTGAAGTTAAGTTGCGCGTCGAGTGTCGCGCGCTTGGGCTGGGCGATGACGCTGCTCGCGACCAAAAACAGGGTCGTCAGCAAACGGGCTTGGAAGCGGGCCATACGAAGGATCATACGGACTATCATATCCATTGGATGCCGCACCGGACGAGTCGGCCACACCCGCCGTTTGACCGGCACAGGGTTCGGCGGATACAAATTTCACAGCATTTAGCGGAGCGGGTTCGCTGAAACTTTCCAAACGCACCGAATATGGCCTTCGCGCGATCGTGCAGCTGGCTCGGCTTTGGCCGAAACAGTATGTGCAGTCGCGCGATCTTGCGCAGCAGGAGTCGCTGCCGAACAAGTTCCTCGAATCGATCCTGCTCGCGTTGCGAAGAGGCGGATTCCTCGAAAGCAAAGTCGGCAGCGGCGGGGGATATCGCTTGTCGCGCGCGCCGCGCGAAATACTGGTCGGTGAAGTGGTGCGACGCCTGGAAGGGCGGCTTTCGAACACCGAAAAACCCTCTGCGACCGATCGTTCTCCCGGCGAAATCGCGGTGGATCTGATCAACGAGCGGCTGACGAACGCGACCGATGAAGTGCTCGAATCGATGACCCTCGAGCAGCTGCTAGAGCACGTCAACCGCGCCGCGGGGATCCAGCAGCAGATGTATTATATTTGATCGTTCCTGGCAGCGCGTAGCTCCGACTCGACTGAGCTCGCCGAAGTCCGCCGAGTTGTATCTGGTGATTGTTGATTGGTGATTGATAGGATTGTCATGCACCAATCACCAATCACCACGCATCGGCTCGGCGGGAGCCTCGCCCTCCCGTTTCGCAATATGTACGAACACACGATCAACATCCGCGTGCGGTATCCGGAAGTGGACGCGATGGG
>JAICIO010000063.1 GCA_025924315.1 Phycisphaerae bacterium | reverse complement strand
AGCCATCCTTGGCCTCCTGTTCGAGTGAGTATTTGAGCACTCTCATTCTCGCAGGAGGCCTTGGCTTGCGCTAGTGTGCTAACGCGCGCCACGGCGCGGAGTTATGAACAAAGCGAATGGCATTCGGGACAGGACCCTTTATTTTTTATGGGGTCCCGATTCATGGTGATCGGCGTAAAGTATTCAGGGGTGAAATTGCTCGTTCTTTGTCGTAAAATCTCGCGGAGCTCGAATACAGCATCATGGAAAAGGCATTACAGCGCTCGTCCCGCGACAAGATGGTGGGTGGAGTGTGCGCCGGCATCGCGCATTGGCTCGGCTGGGATCCGACGCTGGTCCGCGTGGGTTATGTGCTGCTTTCGGTCATGTCGGTCGCCTTCCCCGGTCTGGTGGTCTACATCCTCCTCTGGGCGATCATGCCCGTAAATCCGAACGAATAACCTCATGACCCGATTGTTTTCCTTCATTGCGCTCTTCGTGTCTCTGGCCGCTTGTGGCTTAGCGGGAACGACAAAAACCACCGTCGAAAAACCACCGATCATCAGCGCCAAAGACTGGGGCTCGCAACCGCAGCCTTTACCCCAATCCGCGCGACACGTTCCAAAATTTATCACCATCCACCACGCCGGCGTGCTGTGGACTGGCAAGACTGACATTCTGAAGTCGATGCTCGGCTTGCAGAAGTACGGCCAGACCGAAAAGCATTGGCCGGACGTGCCGTATCATTTTGTGATCGCGCCGGATGGACGCATTCTCGAAGGCCGCTCGCTCGAATACGCCCCCGATACGAACACGAAATACTCCCTCGCCGGCAACATCGGCATCGAACTGATGGGCAACTTCGAACAGCAACGCGTGAGCCCGCAGCAGGTCGAGTCGCTCGTGAAACTCTGCGCGTGGCTCGCGGAAAAGTACAACATCGATCCCAACGAAAAAGTAAAAGTCCCCGCCGCCGCCGGCTCAAATGAAGAGGTGGAAACCTACGCGTTGAGAGGCCACAAAGACGCCGCCCAGGGCGACCAAACTGTCTGCCCGGGTAAAGACTTTTATCGCTACATCAAAAGCGGCCAGATCCGAAAATGGGTGACGCAAACCATGAACGGCGAAACGCCGAAGATCGAGTTGGGTGATCCGCTTCCCGGTGGGCCGACGACCATGATCGCGGGCGCGACAACGAAACCTACGGAGTAAATAAGCCTCCACCCGATTGAAACGCGGCAGCGCTGGGTCATCCTGAGAGAGTGTGATGTTTTGGAATGAGTGAACGAGCCGCGACCGTAAGGGAGCGGTTCTCGTTTCAACATCGCACAAACCGCTCCCTGACGGTCGCGGCTCGTCATGAAAGTCACAGGCTCTGAGCGCAGCGAAGGACCTCGAAATCGAAAACCGCTCTCGCTTTGGAGATCCTTCGCTTCGCTCAGGATGACGCTGCAGTTCACTTCGATGCGGTTGCGGTATCCGATGCCTTCACCGGCAGTGCGGTTACCTTCCCGCTCATCGAGCTGATGTAAACCTGTTGATCATCCGCCGCGGGCGAATCGAGCACGTGTCCGGGACCTAATCGATACTGCCACTGGATTTTGCCTGTATTTGCATCGATCGCATTAAACGTGCCATCCACGCAGCCGATGAACACGTTTCCGCCGCCGAAGCAGAAGCTCGAATCGTAGATGACCGACCCCGTCTCGGCTTGCCATTTGATCTCGCCCGTCCCCGCATCAGCGCAGAAGACGCGGCCTTTGTCGCTCAGGCCGCAATAGATTTTGCCGTCGTGGAACAGCGGGCTGGAATAACCCATGTTCTTCCAGTCGATCCGCCAAACTTCCTTGCCGAGCTCGATGTCGATCCCGTGCAGCACGCCGTCGTTGGTACTGATATAAACGTCCTTGTACGGCTTCCCGTCCGCGAGCTTGCCTGCGCCGACGGTTGGCGAAGTGATCGCGCACGCGTATTGCGAGAAGAACCACCGGTGCTGCGATTTGCCCAGCCGCAGCGCCCAGCGGACCGCGCCCGTCTTCGCATCGATGCAGCGGAAGACGTTGTCCCATCCGCCGACGAAAAAGTTCTCACCGTCCGTCGCGGCCTTGGTCTGGTACATGTTCTCGCCCTTGACCGTCCACGCGACATGGCCTTTGTCTGCGGTCAGGCCGTAGATCTTCGTATCGACCGAGCCGATGCAGATGATGCCGTCGCACTTGGCCGCGCTTCCGAGGACCGCCCCACCGGTTTCCGATTTCCATTTCAGATCGCCCGTCTTTGCGTCCACTGCGTAGACGTAATGGTCGGCCGATCCGAAATAGGCCACGCCGTCTTCGACATCCGGCGTCGAAAAGACCGCGTCATGCGTGCGGCCGCGCCATTTCTCATCCCCATTTTGCGGATTCATCGCCACGAGATCCCCCGCCATCGTGGTGACATACAGCATGTCGGCCGCGCGCACGAGATGCGACTGCACCGCTCCGCCGACGTTGTGCTCCCACGCGGGCGCGATCGTCCCGGGAACTTTTAGCGTCACCGGTTTTTGAAACGCGCGGCCGTTCGACAGCGTCGCCTGCACCGTCAGCAGATGCTCGCCGGCGATGAGCTTGTCTGCGGGCAGCGCGACCGTCCACTGATCGCCCTTGGCCGTCATCTCCTGGTACTTGTTCCCATCCACGCGCACTTCCAGCTTCGCATTCTCCGGTAGATCCCCGCGATCGGCGGTCACGTTGACCTTCTGATCCGCCAGCTGCGCCTCCGCGTTCCACTTCGGCCGCGGCTGCTTCTTCAGCGGGATCGTCATGAGGTCCGTCCACTCACCCTTCCCGATCCGCGGCTCGGTTTCCTTCTGCAGCAGTTCCTGATCGGCCTTCTTCGGAATGCGCCTTCGCTTGATGTGCAGCTGATCCTGATCGACATCGATCACACTGTATGACCCCTGATACAGCCCGCCTTCCATGATCGCGGGCGCGCCGTTGATGTTCCAATCGATGTCCGCATGCCCGTGACCCTGCAGCCACAGCACGACGTTGTACGGCGCCGTGAGATCGATCAACGCCTGCTCGTTGTCCACCATCACCGTCTCGCGCCCGATCCAATGGTGAAACCCGATGATCACCGGCGTTTCTTCGCCGGTCTTCTCGAGATCCTTCTTCAGCCAGTCGAGTTGCTCCTGCGAGATGTGCCCCCAATGCTGCAGCAGCACCGTCACGTCGAGCGTGACAAAGTGAATGCCGTTGTAATCCCACGATTGAAACAGCGGCTGGCCCGTCCCGCGCGTGTAGCCTTCCTTCCCCTGCGGATTCCAGCGCACATCGTGATTGCCCGGCGCGATGTACATTTTCGGCTTCAGGAACTTCAGCGCATTTTGAAACAGCTTGTATTCGTCAACGCCGCCAATCTCGCAGATGTCCCCGGTGTTCACACAAAACGCCGGCTGCGGATCGAGCGCGCTGATCTCCTTAAACATCGCCGTGTCGATGTCTGCATTGTTTCCCGCCCCGAAGTGCGGATCGCTCATGTGAACGAAGCGAAACGGCTTGACGGCGAAGGTGGAAACTGACGTGAAGATGACGAGAACGAGGATCGCGAGCTTGCGCATCGCCGAAGTATAATCCGTGTATGGCAAAGACCGCAAAAGCCTCGGCACCCACGAGTGATGTCGCCACCGAATTGCTGATTGATGCGCTGACGGATGTGGTGAAGGAGATGGTCGAGGCGAAGTGCAGCGAACTGAACAAACGCGATCAGAACACGCTCAAGCGACGGATTCGTAAGGCGGTTGAGTCGTTCGTGAAGGAACGGGACAAGTGACCCAATCCTCGATAATCACGCAGCGAAGCGCATTTTAGGGCCGACCCGGAATGCGAGTCCGATCCCACCGCGTCGGGGGCCCGCCCTGCGGTGTGCCGGTGTATCCCGAGTCTGCCAGCAACTTCTTCGATTCGGGTGAATTGATGACCTCGAGCACATGTATCGCCCGCGCGAATTGCCGCAATTCGGGTGTCGAGTATTGAAAGCTGTCGTACTCAAAGCGCGCGGTTTGATCGATGTTCATCGGGATCGAATGATCCGGCGGCGGAAGATGCTTCTGAATGTATTCCGTCGCCGCGTCTCCCGTCGCAATCAGCGACCAGACGGCATGATAGGCCTTGCTCGCATCCTCGCCCGCGAGGTCGCTCCACCAGCTTGCGATCTGCTGATCGCTCGCACTGGCGGGATGATCGACGGTCTCCACTTTGAAATTCAAGAAACCGTAAGGATGGTTTTGATGTTGCTTCGTCTGCGACTTGAACTGGAGCGCGATTGTCGCCCCGGTGTGCGGAAGTGTGATGTCGAAATCGTAAGTCGAATCGGTGCCGAATGTGCCGTTGCGATTCCAGGTGGTTGTAAATCCAAGTGACTGATGTGCTGCAGCGCCGGTCCAGCCGGGATGCGTCGGATACCACGGATATTGGTCTGGGAACGACTGCTCGTTGTTGTTCTCGAAGAATCCGCAATTGGAAAACGTCGTATGAATCAGTGGCTGACCGTCGAGAACGCGCATGTCCCAGAGGTCGCGCCCAAACCCGCTGTCGCCGTTCCAGGGTTCATAGGTGAGCAGCTCGAAGGTCAGATGAATGAACTGATGCGGTGGAAGTCCGTCGAGCGTGAATGTGATCGGCTTCTCGTCAAATGGTCCGAGGAATTTTCGCTGCGGCGGCTTGTGCGTTTCGGCAGTGTGCGTGTTTGACCATCCCGTGGCAACCGCGCTGCTGAAATCGGTCGTGTAAACCACGCCCGGCAAGCGACTCGCCATCGCGGCTGCAACAGTTGTTGTCGTCGGCGCAACATGCATGGCCGGCGCGTAAGCGTCCTCTTTGAGGTAAAGCTTGTTCAGAACAAACAGACCCAGCGCGAGGACAATCAGAAGCGAAAGAACGATGACAAATGCGCGATTTCCCCTGGACATGCGCGCATTCTAACGACTGAAAACCGAAACGGGAAAAAGTGCCTGCATCAGCTACTTCGCGCGTTTCGTAATCTCGCTTTGAACGATCTCGCTCACCTTCACATCGAACGCGTCGGCTTTCCCCGCGCGTTTTTTGTTTTGCTCGTCGATATACGCCTGCCGCTGCTTGGATAGCGCTGCGACCTTCTTCGAGAGCTCGTCGCGCTCTTTAGTCTTCTGCTCGATCAGCTTCACCTGCGCCTCGTGCGAGAGGTTTTGCAGCTCTTTTGGAAGTTCGTCCTTGGCGACGTCCTCAAGCTTCACCTGCTTTTCTCGGTAATCGGAGATGAGATCGCCGTGGCCCTGGATGGCTCGGCTGGCGACGGCGTTGTATTGGGCGCGCTCGGCTTGCACGGCCGCGGGCGCGGTGGCCGCGACGGTGTTCTTGCTCGCAACCTGTGACTGTTGCACACTCGAACCATACGACATCGTAAGCGACGCGATCTTGTTGCTCAGGTCGGCGAGTTCCTTATCCATTGGCGTGTCAATAACCACCATTCCGCCCGACTGTTCCAGCGCGACGTACGATCCTTCCGACAGCTTCGCGATCTTTTCCCAGAACTCGCGCGTGTCGGATTGGTTACCGCACTGCACAGTGTTGATGATCAGCCCTTTCTTCATCGCCGACTGACACGTGTCGGGATACTTCACATCATCGGGATAGTCCATGTGCGGCGGCGCGTCGCCGACGAGGAACACAATTCTCGGCACGTCGCTGCTCGCGCTCCACGACACCTTCGCGACGGAATCCGCCAGCGCCTGATTGACGCTTTCCGGCTCGTCGCCTCCGCCCTCGGCACGGAACGTTTGCAGGTTGGCGAACACCGAATCGAGATCGTCAGTCAGATCAAACACTTTCGTGACATATTGATCGCCACGATCGCGATAGGGAACGAGCGCGAAACGGATCGTCGCGCCGTGATTGGCGGAGACGATGCTGTTCGCGATCGACCAGATCTTGCGCTTCGCGCCGTCGATCAAGCCCGACATCGAGCCGGTGGTGTCGAGGACGAAGCAGACCTCGATCGATTTCGGCGCGACGGCGACCTGCGTCGTCGCGGGCGCGACTTCATTCGCGTAAATCGTGCATGTCGACGTAAGCGACAGCGCGCCTGCAAGAACGAAACGTTGAATGCGTTTCATGATGCGTCCCTCCGTTTTGGGAGGGCGAGGCTCCTGCCGAGCCGCTTATCGGTTATCCCGAAGAACGGCTCGGCGGGACCGTCGCCCTCCCTTGAATCAGTTATCGCGAATCGAATAGAGCGTGTCGTCGATGACGACGTCGACGTTGTTGCCGAGCGCCAGCCACTGTGCCGCGGACGGATGATCGCGCAGGAGCGCGAAGTATTCATCGGTGTTGAAGCGCACGGTTTTCTGCTTCAAATCCTTCTTCACCTGCTGCGTGGAATCGGACCAGGTGTCGGCATTCTGGTAGAATGCGCGGCCGTTCACCACCTTCACCTGCTGCGTGTAGTTCTGCGTCGCGCGATATCCGGGTTGCGTGGTCGCCGCCGAGGCGATGCCGGCCACATTTTTCTCCAATCCGCCAGAAACCTGCGCCGCGTGCGCGTCGGCGCCGTACTTCAGCTGACCATAATTCTGCGCATTGGCGACGGCCTGCGGACCGTGTCGCGCCGACTGCGCCTTCGCTTCGTCGAGCGTCGAATCGTAAAACTCATGCGAGCGCTGGCGGGCAAAGGCATCGCCTTCCAGCTCCTTAAACGTTCGCGAAAGCTCCGGCACATTTCGCCGCTGCTCGTCCTCCATGATGAGGTACGCCGTGTACGGCGTGACGATGCCATACTGCCGCGAAAGCTTCACGATCTCGTCCTTCACCTCGCCGGACTCACCGTGCTGACGAATCTCGTCGAGCAGCCATCCAACGCGGCGCGTCGCCCACATTTTTGGAATGAAATCGTCCGTCGTTTCCTTCGACGCAAAGTGCACGTCCTCCGCGAAATCGACGGGCTTGCCATCGCGCGTCGCGCTGAGCTTGACCGACGCCGCGCCATCGCCGCGGTAGCGACCGAAGACGAGCAGCGTCTCGCCTTTGAACAAATCCGGCAGCGACGAGGGATAAAGCTGCGTCGCGCGGATTCCATCTCCGCCGAAGGTCAGCTTCACGTCGGTGAGCACCGGCTCTTTCACCTTGTCGTAAAAGCTGCTGACCTTCAGCTCGATGTCCTCGTCCGGCAGAACGTACTGGCTGGCGGCGCGGGTGGCGTCGGCGATGCGATCGAGCAGGTGCGTGTTGACGTCGTTGCCGATGCCGAAGCAGAAGATGCGGACATCGCTTGCACGATCCGTCGCGCGTTTGACGATCTGATCTTCATCGGTGGCGCCGACCGTCGGCGCGCCATCGGTGAGGAAGACGAGAATAAACGGCCGCTTTTTCGAATCGTCATCGCTCTGCCGGCATTTGAGCGCCGTCGCCAGCGCATCATCGATTGCGGTGCCACCGGTCGGCTTCAATCCCTTCACGAAATCGGTTGCGCTCGTCACGCGATCCTTCGTCGGATGTTCGAGTTCCTTGAAGAGCGGCTCCGCCTCCGTGGAAAAGCGAACGATGTTGAAGCGATCGTCGTCCTTGAGATTGGCGAGGCAGAAATCGAGCGCCTTCTTCGCCTGCGAGAGCTTGTCGTGATCGGCCATCGATCCACTGGTGTCGAGCACGAACACGATGTCCTTCGCGGCAGCCTTTACATCACCAAGCTCGGCGCCCGGCGAGGCCATCAGCATGAAATAGCCATCTTCGCCTTCCTGCGGATGCGTGCTGAGCAGCTTGATGCCGACGTCGCTTTTCTCGTGCGAGAAGAGGATCTTGAAATCCGTATCGGGCCGGCCGTCGCGCTCTTCGTAACCGACGACCGCTTCGTTTTTGCCATGCCGCTTCACTTCCGCGTTGTGGGTGGGGCAGTAAACGCTCTTGAGCGCTTCCGGTGATTTGATCGTCACCTTCACCGACACATCCGGAATCAGCCGCGAGCTGAATTTTTCCGTGCCGAGCGGATAGGTGTATTCCGTCAGCCCCGCGTCTTCCTTGAGAATCTGCGTGTAGCGGATCTTGATATGCTTCGTGCCGTGCGGCTCAATCGGGAAGATGCGGACCTTAAACGCGTCGCGGCCCGTGTATTCCAGCAACGCGGGGTCGCGCATCTTTCGGACGATGTCTTCGTAAATCGAGCGCGCCTTGTCCGCGGGCAAAAGCTCGGCGTCCGCCTGCGTGCCGTTGATATCCATGGAGAACTTTTCGATATGCGCGCCCGGCGGAAGTGGAAACAGATACGTTCCTTCCGTGCGAACCGATCCCGGATTTCGAAACTCCTGATCGACGGAGGTGACCGCCACGCGATCGTCGATCTCGACATCCACGTGGTGATACGTCACCTCCAGCGGCGCGAACGGAAAATGCCCGGGAACGCGCTCGGGATTTTCAACGATGATCAGCCCATCCGCGAGCGCAATGCGAGCGACGAGCGCTACAAGGAGCGCCAAAAGAACACGCTTCATAATCACCTCTTCAATTGCCGCCGATGGGGGTTAGACAGGCGTCGTCGCGAAAAGTTCCCGGATCCGAAAGGGGCATGTCATCCTGAGCGAAGCGAAGGATCTCCAGATCGAGAATCGCTCTCGTCGTCGAGATCCTTCGCTGCGCTCAGGATGACATGTGGCGAAGATGATGTGGCTCGCGTTCAGTCGTTGAAGAGCACGCCGGATTTTTGGCGTTCGATTTCGGCGTCGGTCATTTTGCGGACGGTGAAATCGGCGGTCACGGTTTGGCCTTCTTCGACGTTCAAGCGGAATTCTTTTGGGTCAACCGCCTTCCACCCTTCGCCGCAGCGGATGTAGATGCGATTGTTACCGGGGGCAACGCGAATCGAGAACGTCCCGTCCTTGGCGATGAGCGAAGTTTCGACGGCGGCGCCGCTTTCGGGCCGCGAGGGGCCGTAGATGGCGACATCCGCATCGTCGCCCGGGCAGATCGGCTCGCCGCTTGCCTGATCGATCACTTTTCCCTTGATGAATCCACCCCTCACCAATTCGAGATCGCGCGCGTCGATCCTGTCTCCTTCGGAGACGGGCAGCGAGTCGACCGCTTCGCAGGTGTAGTTCGGCGCTTCGATCCAGATGTTGTATTTGTCGGCGCCGAGATTCGTCAGCTCGTATCGGCCTGCCTCGTCGGTGTACGTTTCCTGTGATTGGCTCTTATCGGCGCCTTGGGTGTAGATTTTCACGTGCGGTGCGGGCTTCTGATCGGAGGCGAACAGCGCCCGGCCGGTGATTCGCGCTTCGGGTTTCAGTTCGATCGCGAACGGCGTTTCGGCATTTCCGTTCTCCCGAACCTGGGCGAAACCTTTCGTCTCCGACATGAGCATCACGCTCTTCGCGTCGTCCGGTACGTGACCGATGGTGAAATTCCCCTCCGCGTCCGTGGTCGCATCGAGAACCGTGTTCTTTTCCGGAAACCACCACCACCCGAAATCGTTGGGTTGCGAGGGTCTTTGCAGTGACCACAGATGAACGACGATCCCCTTTGCCGCCGAACCATCGGGAACTAATACACGTCCGCTCACTTCTTTCGCGGAGCGAGAGACGAGATCGATCGGCTCGGCGAGCTTTCGCGCGAAGATCTGCGCCCGAGCGATTGCGCGATCCTTTGGGATCGCAAGCACCATCAACCGCGCATCGCGATCATCGGAGAGCGTTACTGATTTGAAGACGAACGCGCCCTGCGCATCCGTCTTGATCGAAGTGATCGGCCGCCAGTGGAGACCGTCCGAGAAGGACAGTTTGATCTCGACATCCGCGAGGGGATGTTGCTCGTCGTCGAGGAGATGGCCTTTTAGATCATGCGTGGGTTGCGAAGCGGGACCTGCACCAATGAGCGTAAGGGAAACGATCAAGGTGCAGATCAAGATTCGCATTGTATTACCCCACGTGTTTTCGCGGATCGGTCGCGGCGATGATTTCGCTTACGCCGGTTTGATTGAAGCCTTTGAAGCCTTCGTTGCGCTCGAGGTTTTCCAGGTGCGAGCCGATCGCGCCCTGCTCGCGGAACTGTTTCGCCTGGGGTTCGGTGATCCAGTTGTTCTTCAGCGCGCGGGCAATGCGCTTTTCGGAGACCTTCCAACGTTCGCCTTCGGTGAAGGCCTGCCGCAAGTACGAAAAGTTCGTGAAAGGCTTCATCGTTTTGACGCCGTCCTCGCGTTCGAGTTGCTCGCGAAGTGAATCGAAGTCGAACTGGGCTTCGAGATGGTGCATTCCGGCCTGGTTGAAGGAATCGCCGTGCAGCGCGCACCACAGGCCGACGGTGCCGAGTTTTTCGCGAGGCTTCAGGCCATCGTGGCTGAAGTCCCCCATTAGTTCGTCGGGCGTGAGATCGACGTCGTTGAACGTGATAATGCCGGCGTTGGTCTGCTCCATCACTTGCGCGCCCCAACCCGCTTCACGGCCGGCGTAGAAACGTTCGCGGCAGTGGAAGCCTAGCTTTTCCCACACCGCTACCAGATGCTTGAAGTTCTCGCGCGAACAGCGGTACGTGTGGTGATCGTGATTTCCCCACCCGAGGCCGAGCTTGTCCTGCCGCGCTTTTTGCACCTGGGCGGCGCGGTTGCGGCGCTGCCAGTAGCGGCGCTCGGCTTCAAAGAAAAGCGCGCACTTCATGTCGGTGGGAAGTGGCGAGGCGTCGATGAGCTTCGATGCGTACGCGTATCCTTCCGTGTCGTCTTCGAAATCGCGCGGGCGGGTGAGGAACGATTCGAGCACGCGGTGCGCTTCGATCGCATGCGACTCTTTCGAGTTCAGCAGATCCATTCCGAGCCAGCCCCAGCGCTCGGCCGCCCAGAGCTCGGTGCCGTTCTCGTGCCACGCGCGCACGCGGCGATAGGGCGCCATGGGCTCGCCTTCGATTTTATCCTGCAGGCGCCACACGTCGGCGAAGTCGACGACGCTCGTCACCTTGATGTGCACCTGCGAACCCTTCGTCGCGCTGGACAGCGCGATGCGCGGGAACATGCCGAGCGGGTTGATCCAGAGGTGTTCGCCTTCGCGATCGTGGAAGATTTCGTAACCGACCTCACGGATCTTTTGTGCGGTGGTGTCCGATTTCGGCAGGACGATCACCTCCACCCAGTCGTAAAAGCGCGTGCCGGTTTCGTCCTTCATCCGTCGTGCAAGTTCTTTCGCGAACGAGTTTTTCGATAAAAACTCGCTTACCAGCTCGCGAACAAGCTTTTCCGCGTTTGGCTGGGGCGACCACTGGAACGCTTGCAACGAATTATCAGCAATCGTCGACATATCGATCTCCACTGGTGAACTTCCACTGAACAGCCGAATATTATATTACAGAGGCTCGGCCGATTACATCGGCCGGGTCGATTTGTGTGGTTCAGGAGATCAGGCATGCATCCTGTTTTGTTGCTCGGCGCTGGAAAGATTGGCACCGCCATCGCGCGTTTTCTCGCGCACACCGGCGATTATGACGTGCTGGTGGGCGATGTCGATGAACGCGCCCTCGAGCGCACGGCGCAGCATGCGAATGTGAAAACGATCCGCCTGGACAGCTCCAGCCCCGCGGAGCTGGATCGCGCGATGAAGGGACGCCAGAGCGTTCTTTCGGCCCTCAGCTTTTCACTCAACCAGAACGTCGCCCGCGCGGCGCTCGCCAACGGCCTGAGCTATTTCGACCTGACCGAAGACGTGCACACGACGAAGATCGTTCGCGAAATCTCACACCGCGCGAAGGTCGGCCAGATCTTCATGCCGCAGTGCGGTCTCGCCCCCGGATTTGTTTCGATCGCGGCGCATCATCTCACCAGGGGATTTGAGAAGCTCGACGAAGTCGAGTTGCGCGTCGGCGCCCTTCCGCAGTTCCCCACGAACGAGATGAAGTACAACCTCACGTGGAGCACCGACGGGCTGATCAACGAATACGGGAATCCGTGTGAAGCGATCCACGACGGCAAGCTGATCGAAGTGCTTCCGCTGGAAGGCCTCGAGCACTTCAGCCTGGACGGCGTGGACTACGAAGCGTTCAACACGTCCGGCGGAGTCGGCACGCTCGCGGAAACCCTCGACGGAAAAGTTCGCCAGCTCAACTACAAGACCGTTCGCTACCGCGGGCACCGCAACCTGATGCACTTCCTGATGAACGAGCTGCGGCTGAACCACCGCCGGCATATTCTGAAGGACATTCTCGAAAACTCCGTCCCCGTCACGCCGCAGGATGTTGTGCTGATCTTCTGCACCGTCAGCGGATGGAAAGACGGCCTGCTCACGCAGGTGACGGACGCGCGCAAGATCTACGCCGGCGAATTGATGGGCGAACGCTGCAGCGCGATTCAAATCACGACCGCGAGCGCCATCTGCGCGGTGCTCGATCTGCATGTGAGCGGCAAGCTGCCCAACCAGGGCTTCGTGCGGCAGGAGCAGGTCATGCTCGACGACTTCCTCGCCAACCGCTTCGGCTCCGTGTACGACGTGCCGACGCGCCCCATGATGGAAGCTCATCCGACCGCCCGCGTTTAAGTTGAACCGCCAAGACGCCAAGCAGAGCGCAGACAAGCGCAAAGAGCCCAGAGTTCGCAAAGAGGGCAAAGAGAGAAACAGAGCTTTGTCTTTGTTTTCTTTGTGGTCTTTGTGCTCTTTGCGCGTCAATCGTCTTCTCGGCGTGTTGGCGTCTGCGCGGTTCCGATAATCCTCTACAGCTGATTTCGCTTTCGCGGCACGACGCATCTTGCCGACGAATGTCTCCGTCGAACGTGTTTTTCGCGGAGCTTACATGCCGGTCTCGAAGAATCTCCAAATGTTGATCGCCGCCTCGGTCGTCTGCAGCGCGTTTCCCGCGTACGCGGATTTCGTCCTCGCCTTCAATCGCGATCGCACGCCGATGACCGATTACACCGCCCTCGCCGTCACGCAGGACGACCTGACCGCCACCCTTTCGCGAGAAGGTCAGACGTTCACCTTCGCGAACATGTATCACAACACAGGCGCCGAGATCTTCGGTGCGCGAAGCCTCATCACGGGTGACGAATCACCGACGCCGTTCGTCGTCGATTTCTCGCATCCTGTGACGAACTTTTCCGTCGAAGTTGCGCACCTCGACGGCGAAGCGACGAGTGCGTGGCTGAAAGGATTTTCGGGAACATCCGGATCCGGCAACGTGATCGCAAGCGACAGCAACATCGTTCCGACGGCAGAAGGGTTCTCGGTCATTGAACTGCAGACGGGTGCGGGTGGGATTCAGTCGGTGCAGTTCGGAACGACGGGCGATGTAAGCAAGCCAGTGTATTTCGACAACCTTACGGTGCTGAACATTCCCGCGCCGAGTGATGGGGGTGGACAGGCGGTTCCGCTTCCGAGCGCAGGTTATGCAGCCATCGCAACCGGCGCGATCGCGCTCGTCGCACAGCGTCGCTCGCGCCGCACACAGCTATCGTAAAATGTTCCCATTCGCTTGCGGTTTCGCAGATCAAACACGCCTCGATCTGCGAAACCGCAAGCGGGATTCCGCGACTTCGCTTCCCGAACGCTCGCCCCCGCTCGAAACCATTCCTAAAATCCGATACAAACGCAGCGCGTTTTTCGGAGAACAGAATGGCTCACCCCATCCCCGCGTCGCTTCACGTTCAATCGAATCAGCCCGGTCTTGCGATCGGCGACAAATGGATTCCAACGAAGGGAAAATCCGCGCCCGTGCGCTCGCCCATCGATGGTGAACCCATCGCAACGGTGACGTGGGCGCAGGCGGACGACGTCGCACGCGCCGTCGAAGCCGCGCAGGACGCGTTCAAGACTTGGCGAAACGTCCCCGCGCCCAGGCGCGGCGAGTTCGTGCGACGCATCGGCGAGAAGCTCCGCCAGCGAAAAGCAGATCTGGCGAACCTGCTTCAGCTCGAGGTCGGCAAAATCACCAGCGAAGCGCTCGGCGAAGTGCAGGAGATGATCGATATCGCCGACTTCGCCGTCGGATTATCGCGGCAGCTGTACGGTCTCACGATCGCCAGCGAGCGTCCCGGCCATCGCATGATGGAACAGTGGCATCCGCTCGGCCCGGTGGGCATCATCACCGCGTTTAATTTTCCCGTGGCGGTATGGGCGTGGAACGCGATGCTCGCGCTCGTCTGCGGCGATACGCTGATCTGGAAACCATCGGAAAAAACGCCTCTCACCGCCGTCGCCTGCCACAACATCCTTCAGGAAGTTGCCAAGGAAATGGGCGACATTCCAAACGGCATCAGCAACGTCGCGATCGGCGATGCAAGCGTCGGCCAGGCCATTTCGAACAACGAAAACATCCCGCTCGTCAGCGCGACCGGCTCGGTGCGCATGGGCCGCGCCGTCGCGGAAGCCGTCGCGAAGCGCCTCGGTCGCACGCTGCTCGAACTCGGTGGCAACAACGGCATGATCCTCACCCCCACCGCTGATTTGGAATTGGCCACGCGCGCCATCACCTTCGCCGCCGCCGGCACCGCCGGCCAGCGCTGCACCACGCTGCGTCGGCTTATCGTTCACAACAGCATCAGGCCCAAAGTTG
Source organism: Phycisphaerae bacterium (assembly GCA_025924315.1). GTDB lineage: Bacteria > Planctomycetota > Phycisphaerae > Tepidisphaerales > Tepidisphaeraceae > JAICIO01. The sequence continues at coordinate 16,303 of JAICIO010000063.1, read as the reverse complement.
TCGAGCGCCTCACGAAAATCTTTGCGAGCCTGAAGGTCGGTGACCCAAGACACGAAGGCGTCCTCGTCGGCCCCCTCATCGATGAGCACGCGTTCAAGCAGATGGACGACGCCCTTCACCAAGCCCACTCCTTGAGGGGTGGGCAATCCGGTGGTGAGCGCGTGATCGAAGGCGTCCCCAAAGGTGGCTTCTATGTCCGTCCCGCACTCGTCGAAATCGACAAAAGCGCCGACATTATCAAAGAAGAAACCTTCGCCCCCATTCTCTACGTCATCGGATACGACACGCTCGACGAAGCGATCGAGATCCACAACAACGTCCCGCAAGGCCTTTCCTCCGCCATCTTCACGAACGACATGCGCGAGGCCGAGACGTTTCTCGCCCCGAGCGGCTCCGATTGCGGCATCGCCAACGTCAACATCGGCACGAGCGGCGCCGAGATCGGCGGGGCGTTCGGCGGTGAAAAGACCACCGGCGGCGGGCGCGAATCCGGCTCCGACGCGTGGAAGAGCTACATGCGCCGCACGACGAACACGATCAATTATTCGAAATCACTTCCGCTGGCGCAGGGCGTTTCGTTCGATGTTTGATGTTTGCGGATTTCGAAGCCGTACCATCCCTCCTCACGCCCCTCTTATTTCGCGCCCCAATTGACCAGTTGCTCATGTCGATTAAGTGCATCCCGCGGCGCGAGTTAAGACAAAATAATGAAATCTACAACCAAAGTTATGCAAGATCGCTTTCCGCTCGGTAGAATGCGAATGATTTATCAAAACGTTTCGAATCGATGGTCGAAGCGAAGTCCTGTAAACCGCGGGAATATTTCAGAACTCACATAAGTATCAACTATAGGGGAAGTTCGTACCAGCCTCGGAGGTCGCATGCGTTTTCTATCCGGATCGAAGCGTTCGGCGTCACGCGCGTTCACGCTGGTTGAGCTTCTCGTCGTGATTGGAATCATCGCATTGCTGATCTCGATCCTTCTGCCCGCCTTGACCGCAGCGCGTCGGGCGGCCGACAAGACCAAGTGCCTGTCCTCGCTTCGTCAAATCGGAAACGGCTTCTTCATGTACGCGAACGCAAATAAGGGTTATTTCCCCAGAATGATTCATTCCTGGACCGCGACCGCCACCATAACGCCTCCTGCAACTCCTCCAGCGCGGCAAAGACGATGGCATGACAATATCAGCAAGTATGTGCTTAACGGCCTTGAGCTCAATGTCAGTGGAACTCAACTTGAGCGGCCAGGTGGATGGCCGGAATATGCTTCTCCCAACACGAAGGATTACCAAATCAGTTCGGTCGAAATCAACACTGGAAACAATGTCCTTTGGGGTTGCCCGACCTGGCAGCGCTTTTATCTTGGCAGCGCAACGGCCACCACTTACAGCAATTCGAACTTGAATTGCGGATATTCGATGAATCCATACCCATACGCTCCGTTTGATCGCGCGACGGCAGGTAGTTCAGTCATGCGTTCCATGCGAATCGACACAACGCCGAATGCGACTGATCAAGCAAGTAACTATCTCAAGCAGAATCAATGGACGAAATCTTCGCAGCGGGCGCTGGTGTATGACAACATTCACGGCAATACAATCCTTGGCCTGACGCCGCAAATTCGCTGGCCCTATGCCCCTGACGGCAATCCGCAAAGCCCGTGGATTTGGAGGCCAAACGCCACAGATATCACTCTGGACTGGACGCGGCATGCCAGGAACCCCAGCTATACGAAACCGACGGACCTTGGAATGAACATGCTCTACTGTGACGGCCATGCCGAAACCGTCAGCGCCCGCGAGGGCTATCGTGCGGTGCGCATGCAATAGGTTGTCGAGCCCCGGGAGAATTTGAAAAGCCCGCGCCGATTCGGCGCGGGTTTTTCTGTTTATGGGGCGAAAGATGTACGACTCTCATCCAGTTTTACACAATTCTATAATTTATTCTGGAATTTTGTTGCGGACCGCGAGATAGATATTATAAAACCTTGACATCGGAATCGGTCTTCAGATGGACCGTGGCCGAGGTTGATAACTCACAACTCTCTCGCGGAGGCCGTTGATGTGTCAGGTCACGTCGGTCAAGCGTCCCGCCAATCGGGGTTTCACTCTCGTCGAGCTTCTGGTCGTCATTGGGATCATCGCCGTCCTCATCGCGATCCTGTTGCCGGCTCTGAGCGCCGCTCGAGCTCAATCAAATCTGATTAAATGCCAAAGCAACATGCGGCAGTTTGGTCAGGCGCTCTACATGTACGCCAACGAGAACAAGGGCGCCTTCCCGCCGAATGCGACGGGAAATCCTTTCAGCCCGACTGGACTGCCGAACCTGAATAATTTTTGGTACGACTTCGACCGTATCGGGCGGTTCTTGCCGAAGAACTCGGTGCTAAATAACGCTGGCGTCACAAGTGTCGGCTACGGGATGTTCGTCTGTCCTTCGGACGAGATGTCGAGTCGCTCTTACGGGGTAAATTTCTGGTCCAGCAGTGCGTGCAGCCCGGGTGCAGGCGGTGTAACCTACAAAAACCTTCTGTCGGCGAACTTTAAGATGGGCGCGAAGAATTCGACGAAGCTTGCTTTGGTTTTAGAGCTCCCGTCGGTTTCGTTCGACGCTGCCACACAAGCATATCGCGCTGCAGTTTTTGCCGGCTATAACAATTCGCCAACCACGGGCGCTGGATTGAAATGGGGCGCGAAGGGCGGCCTTCCCACGCCCGTCAACCTTGGCGCGAGAATCCCCTTCAACGCGGCCAAGACCGAGGTTGCGTACTACCGGCATCGTCTGAAGAAGCAACAGAACCTGGACATTGGCGCGCCGAAGGGCCGCATGAATATCTGCTTCCTCGACTGCCACGTGGATGTCCTCGACGAAGAAGATCTCTGCCACGACCTAGATACGACCGAACCCGCCTATGGACAAACGCGTTACGCCGCCCTCTGGAACAACAAGTACGACTTCTCAAATCCATAATCGTTGAGCCAGGCTCTTCGGTTAAAAGGCCGACGCGATCAATTATCGCGTCGGCCTCTTTGTGCGCGTCAGGCAAAAAATAATTCTATAAAACATTGGGGAATTTTCGGAGGGCTCACTATAATTTCGATATATAGAAGCCTTCCTCAGGGGAAGGCGTGCCATCTCTGTACCTCAAATCTCGTGGAGGCCGATCATGTGTCAGTGCACGTCGATCAAGCGTCCGGGTCGCGGCGGGTTCACGCTCGTTGAATTACTCGTCGTCATTGCGATTATCGCACTATTAATATCAATCCTGCTGCCGGCCCTGTCAGCTGCGCGCCGTGCTGCGGACAAGACCAAGTGCCTGTCCAACATGAAGCAGTTGGGAAACGCGTATTTCATGTACGCGCTGGACAACAAAGGTTATTGGCCGGTTGCGGAACATACGTACACCACCACGACCTCCCCGACCTCACATGACAAGCGATGGCACGACTACATCGGACGCTATGTCCTCGGCAGCCCCGTCACGGTCTACGACTCTGCGGGCAAGGCATACGAGAGCCGGGACGTCGACTTCTACGGCACAATGGGCGGGTCGTCATCGCAGGCGGAGTTTGGAAACACCACGGACCCGGTGTGGATCGGCACGCTCAAAGATCGCAACACCTGCATGTGGGGGTGCCCGACCTGGCGCCGCGCGACGCTCGTCACCACAACCTATACGATCAATAATCCGAGCCACCCGGGCTATGCGATGATGTGGTATCCGATGTCGCCGAACGACAGCGATCCTCCGGGCGCGCTCAACAACAACTTCTTCTCGCGCCGCGTGATCATCTCTCCGACGCGGCCGGGCCAGTATTTCAAGCAGACGCAGTGGCGCAATCCGGGCGAGCGCGGACTGCTGTGCGAAAGCGTGCATGCGAATTTGAACATCCTCGCCGGCGGACTGTTCTCCTGGCCCTGGCAACCGGAAAACCCGACCGGGCAGCCCTTCCCGCAAGTTCCCGACGGCGGAACCTGGGCGTTCGACTTCAACCGGCATGGCCGGCTTCTGATCGGCAACAAGGCCACCGATCCGTCGATGAACCTGCTCTACTGCGACGGTCACGCCGCGACGGTCAGCTGCCGCGAAGCGTATCGTTCGACGCGGTTTAATTAGGCGAGCGGCTTTTAACAAAGACCCGCGGAGTTCCGCACGCGCCGTTAACCAGGGACAACCGCGCGTTCCTCCACAGTTAGCGGCGGAGCAGAGCTCCGCGGGTTCTTTCTCGCGCCAACCCAAAATCCCACAAGAGTTCGATAAACCCGCCGCGCTTCGCTGATATTCATGGGCCCCAATCCATTTTCAATGGGACCCAAATATTTAGTTGCATAATAATCCCCCCGGGCGTTACCTTGCATAACCATTGGGGGCCCAATCTTTCAGGGAGCACCCGATGTGCTGTCACCTCTTCACCTCTTGTGCCCGGGGAAATCGCATGAATGAAATGTCACCACGAGCTTCCGATCCGCACTCGAGGCAGAACGCTTTCACGCTGGTCGAGCTGCTGGTCGTCATCGGGATCATCGCCGTGCTGATCTCGATCCTGCTGCCTTCGCTCCAAGCCGCCCGGCGCGCCGCCGATCGGACCAAATGCCTCTCGTCTCTGCGTCAGATCGGAAACGGATTCTTCATGTATTCGAACGACAACAAGGGTTTTTTTCCCATGTCGTTGAACACCTATGCCCGCGCTGGGCTTGATGACAACGTCCCGGCAAATCGAAAATGCGTCCGGCGCTGGTACGACTACATCTCGCCTTACGTGATGGGCGACCGGACGGTTATCAATCCGGATGGAGCCCCCGCTACCGAAAACGACATCTACAACTATCGCGACAAGAACAACGTGCTGTGGGGTTGCCCGACCTGGAATCGTGTCGGCAGCACCGGAACGATCGGCGGCGGGCCCGGATCGATCACTGTAGATCGCAGTACCGGAGGATTGGGTTACGGGATGAACATCTACCCATTTGCGCCGATGTCGACCACTGTCCTGCATGCGGGCCATCAAGGCTGGGTTATCAAAAACGCAGGCACCACCAATGGGTGGTTCTACAAGCAAGTTCAGTGGACGCACCCCTCCGAGCGGGCGCTGATCTTCGACTCCAACCATCGGAACACATCAATCACGTCGAACTGGCCGTGGTGGACGAATGTGAATCAGCCGATGCCAGCGCTTCCGGACGCGATTTACTTCACGATCGATTACAACCGGCACGGCAAACCGGCGGGTCAGAACCGGCCGAACGACAAGACGCTGAATATGCTCTTCTGCGATGGTCACGCGACAACCGTGAGCTGCCGCGAAGCCTCGCGATATACGAAGTTCAATTAATCAATGCGCGTGTGCTTACGCAGTTCGAAAACAAAAACCCGCGGAGCTTCGCTCCGCCGCTAACTGGGGTGAACGACGATTGTTCCCAAAGTTAGCGGCGGAGCGCAGCTCCGCGGGTTCGATTTCCACACAGGTGCACGAACGGAAGCATAGCCGAGGGCGGCTGTGCCACATTGGTCTACGCCTTCGCGTGCGCCGTGAGCCCGGTCTTCACCTGCTCCAATCGCGACTTCGCGGGCAGCGCATACGGGCGGAACTTTTCCATCACGCCTTGCTCTTCGCTGTAGCTCAGCGCCCGGAAGAAACCGAGCTTGTTGGCGGCGGGCGAGTCGATCAGGTTGCTTGAGTCGGCGGCGCTCATCTGGAACAGCACGCGGTTGTCGAACTCGCGCATCGATCCGCGATCGAACGTGCGCTCCACCGTCGCGGGGGTGTCGGCCCACACGATGACGTGAATCCCCAGCGGCGGACCTTCGCGCAAGAGCTCCATCAGCTGCTTGTCAGTCTTGGGTTTTGCTTCTTCATCTCCGGACGATCCGAAGCTGAAGCTGTCTTCCTGTTTGCGCAAGCTGCGATAGCGCTGGATGCCGTAGATGAAGAGGAAAATCGCCGGCGGATGCGTGTCGTCGCTCTTCTGGCGACGCTCCAGCTCCTTCGTGATGTCGTCGATCGTCTTTTCGACCGCGCGATATTCCACGAGCGTCACATCGTGTGGCAGCGACTGCTTTACCGCGGGCAAAACGCCCGCGAGTGGTGAATCCGCGGCCGACCCGTCGATCACGTAAAACTTCGCATCCTTCGGCGAAAGCTGCGCGGCAAGGCTGATCAGCATCTCCGCCATGATCGCCATCGCACTCTCGTCCTGCTGCCCGACGACCACCACATTCGCCCCGCTTTGCCGGCGAAATACGATCGCGGTCGGATCTTTGATCGCTACCGGATCGCCCAGCCACGCCACCGGCGCCAGCACCTGCTTCGGCCAGACTTTCGCGCGAACGACCTCGGTCATGCGCAGGTTCTTCGACACGTCCGCGGGCGCGTTCCCTTCGAAAACGATCGGCGGTTCGTGACGCTGCGCCATGCCATCGGCCTTCTTGAACTTCTCCGTCACGCGCTGCAGATACACGTCGCGCCGCTCGTCCGGCAGCCACGCCACCTGGAATGGACTGTTCGCTTCAACCAGTCCGCCCTGGTCGTTGTAAATCGCTTCACCCGGACGCGAGAGCAGTCGCGCCGCCGAGTTGTTGTCGCCGAGGATCATCTGCGAATCCGCTTCGCTCGTTTGCAGCGCGATGCGCACCGCCATCTGCCCGAGCGTCGAACGCGCCAGGCCCGAGGTTCCGCCGATCGTTTGCGAGCCGAGCAGCACGTGAATGCCGAACGCGCGACCTTGTCGCACCAGTCGATCGAGCAGCACGCCCGCTTCCTGCGCGAGCTTGTCGTCTTCGGAGAAGAATTCCTGGAATTCGTCGATAATCAGCAGCGTTCGCGGCATGACTTGCTTCGTCTGCTGCCGGTACGAGCCAAGATCCTGCACGCCCGCCTTGCGGAACAATTCACCGCGGCGCGCCAGTTCGCCATCAAGGCGCTGCAAAACGCTCAAGCCAAATTCGCGGTCGGATTCGACCGCAATCGCCCGCGCGTGCGGGAGATCGTGTGTCGCGTAGGTCTTGAATTCTACGCCCTTCTTGAAGTCGACGAGATAAAACTCGACCTGATCGGGGCTGTACCACATCGCCAGGTTCGTCACGAGCGCGTGAAGCAACGTCGATTTACCGGAGCCGGTTTTACCGGCGATCAACGCGTGCTGCGCGACGCCGCGTCCGAGCCGCATCGACTGCAAGCGCGTCGCGCCGAGCCGGCCGATCGGCACGCGCAATTCGCTCGTGCAATCGAGCGTCCAGAATTCTTCCGGATTTGGCGCGATCGTGTCAAAGTTCACCTCGACGCGGTTCGCATCCTTCGCGCCTTTGCCGACGATGTGCAGAAGCCCCGTCAGCGCTTCTTCCGATGGTGGCGCGTCGAGCGTCAGCGGGAATTTCTTGAACACTTCGTCCTTCCAGACGAAGTGATCACCTTCCTGCACGAGGTTGACGCTGTAATGTTCGAGATCTTCGATGTGCGTGTGCGCCGGCAGCGGTTGACGACGATCGCGCGCCACGAGCGTGTACACGCCGCAGCGAGCGCCGGTCGATGCGATGCTGCTGAGGCGGCGGATCGCCTCTTCAGAAAAATTCACCGGAAAATCCGCGATGATCAGGAAACGATACGGCTCGGCCAGCTCGCCCGCCTGATTGTTGTAATCGTCGATCGTTTCGAACTCGTTGCGCAGATATTTCTGGATGACCGTTTCCATGTGCTCGGTCAGATTCGCAAGCCGCTGTTCGATCTGCTCGGCGTCGGTCCAGATGCGCGAGCCGACGAGCGCTTCGTCGTAGTCCGCCAGGTGCATGAAGCCGGCGAAGTTTTGGCCGAGCCCGACGGGGTCGATGATCGTGAACCGCACGCGCCCCGCGGGCAGCGACGTGAGCAATCGCGTCATCACCATCTGCAGCGTTTCGATCGCTTTCTGCCGCCCGTCGCGGTCGTGCTGAATGAGCATCGACGCCTGATGCGGAAACGTCATCAGCGCGGGAACAGAAAACTCCGGCGGAAGCTCCAGCCGCTGCGGGACTTTTTCCGTCACCTGCTTCGGGTCAACCTTCAGCTCACCGAAGCGCACGACCGGTGGAAATTCTTTGGACGGCGTCCACGTCTTCCAATATGGATCTTCCCACGGTCGAACCTGCCCATCGCTGCCGTCCTGCTTTTCGATCGGCGCCGTGATGCGCGACAATCCCTCCTGCCAGCGATGACGCAGGTTCGCCGAGCCCGCGCGGAAATCGCTTTCGATCTGCCGCTCGCGCTGCTCGATCCGCGTTTTCAGCTGCTGCATTTCCTTCGCGTATTTGTCGCGAATGGTGGTCGTCGTTTCGACGCGCCAGGCTTCTACCTCGGCGCTGGTCGCCTCGCGCTCGTTTTCGATTTTCCCGAACCGATGCTGATAGTCGCTTTGCGCTGTCTGAGTCGCGGCCTCACGGTTGCGATTCGCCTTCGCCAGCTGCGGCGCGGCTTTCTCTTTGGCTGCGTGAACCTCCAGCTCTTTCTTCTTGAACGCGCGCTGATGCTTCACATCCAGCGCCTGAATCTCCGCTTCATGCTGTCGTTCCGCCGCGACGCGCGCGCTCGTCAGCTCGTGAACCAGTGGCGCATACGCCGCTTTGACGCTCGTCTTCGCGACATACCACAGCGCCATTCCGCCAATTCCGCACAACACGAACGCGCCCAAAATCGCGGCCCCCACGGCGCTCCAGCTGACGGTCGCGGCGTTGGTCGGAATGCCTTTCGTCGCGACCTGCGCGATGATCGCCGCGATCACGACGATGACGAAAATCGCCAGATACGGCCGAGCGCCGATGAACCACGACGGCGCTTGCTGCCGGCTGAGCCGATCCAGCAGCGCACGAGCGTGCTCCGTTCGCTCCGTATAAGCCGCGGCAGCGGCATCGAGCTCGGGCTTCGAGACTTCGTCGCTCGCCTCGATCTGCGGAATCTGCTGGCCATAAGCCTGTATTCGCGCGATCGCCTGCGCATCGATTTCATCGAGCGCAGCCAGCCGCAGCTGATGCTGCTCCTTCGCGACTTTCACATCCTTGATGTGCTGGTTGTGCGCCGCCTCGTACAAGCTCTCCGCGAGCCAAACCGCCTGCTGCAAATTCTGCTTGATATCGTGAACGAAATTGTCGTTGTCCGTCGCGATGCGATCGCGCAGCGCCTTATCACCCTGCTTGAGCGCCCCCAGGTGCCGGTCGTAATCCGATTTCAACTCGCCCAATCGCTGCTGATATTCCTGCTCGACGTCCGCCAGCTCTTTCTCTTGATTCGCCTGGATCTGCGCTTTGGTCTTCTGCAGATCGCGCTCGGCCGCGGCGATGCTGCTTTCCTTTGTTTGATCGAGCTGCGCTTCAGTCGCGGCGCATTCGGCCGACAGCTCGACCAGCTCGCGCAAGCTGTCGCGCTGCAGATCGCGATCGGTGGGTTTGTTTTGAACGGACGGTGCGGTCGGCTCGGCGGTGGTGGGTGTCTCAATCGGTTGCATGCGGGCCTCGGAAGTCGGAATTCGCGTGATGCATGTTGCGTGTGGCTCGTTGTGTTTCCAACATGCGACACGCAGCCCGCAACACGCAGTCTCACTCACAATCTCGATACACCTGCGAGAGCACGGCGGCCATGTGCTCCATCGCCCCCACCGCGTTGCGGAGATCCATCTCCAGGGGATGCAGATGATCTTCCTCGAATTTCGCTGTCTGCGCGTCATCCCACGAACCCTTGCACTCGTTCCAGCGCATCAACAGGTCCTTCATCGCTTTGGCAAGCTGTCCGCGGGCTTCATAAACACCCATGTGAACCTCGGGATTTTCCTTGGTGGATTATAGACGCTCGACCACGTTCTTGCCGCCTAGGAAGCGGCGTCGTTTGAGGGTTTTTCTGCAGGCGGATTCTCTTCTTTTTTCGGCTTTTCTTTCTCGGGCTCTTCGGGCACATCGGCCCGCGCCATCGTCGCGCCGGTCCCCTGCATCGGCACGGGCTGATCGCCGCCGCCTTGCGTGACCGCGTAGTTCACGTATTCGTCCAGCTTCGCGACAAACTCGCCGAGCTTTGCCAGCGCCAGCGGAATGTCCTGCTGAACGTTCGTCGCGAAACGCTGCACGCTCCCTTTGTACGTCTGCACTTCCTTCGGCAGCTTCAGGATGTGACGCTTCACGTTCGCGGCCTTCTGCTCCGCTTCGGCGAGCTTTCGCTCGGCCACCTTCACCGCCTTTTCCTCATCCACCGCAGTCGGCCGCGCGCCGGTCGAATCCTTGAACAGCTTTTTCATCCGCAGCGCTTCTTTGGCCCGAGCCAAAACTTCCTGACACTTGCGAATCTCCCGTTGCCAGTGCTGCCGCTGCTCACCTTCCAGCCACGTGTGCGCCTGGTGCATTTCCGATTCGGCATCCGTCAGCGCGGAATTCGCGTACTCCTGGAACTTCACCAGCGCCGTCCGGAAGTAGCGCATCGCATCGATGTTGTCGACTCGTGCTCCGCGGCTCATGCGTCACCTATCGCTGCTTGAGATAATCCTCGATGAGCGTCGCCTTCTTGGCGAGAAACGACACGTGCTCGTGCGACGCCTCGAGAAAATTCCCAAGCGCCTTCACGGTTTGCTCGAACGCTTCGGAAAACTTCTTCTGCTCCTGGTCGCGCCAGGTATTCTCAAGGTTGCGCATCTTCGAGTGAATGCCGGAAACCAATCCCTGCAATTCGTTGTTGAACCGGTTCAAGTCCGTCGCGAACCGGCGCAACTCGGCGGGATCGACATGTGCTTTGCCCATCGTTGAATTCTCCGCGATGAATTATACGGCACACGAGGACAATTCTTGTAGGGTCCGCTTCAGCGGACCGGTTATTTATTTGGCAGGTCAAAAACGCTGCGGCCCGAGCCCACATGCTCGGTCTTCCCTCCAACCACCACATCCGCCTGCGCCCCCTTCGGAACCTCAACCTCAAGCTTCTGACGATCGACATTCACCCCCACCGCCCCCAGCGGCGTCGGCACTCTCCCGCGGGCAAACTTCAAAGAGCCGATCTGCGGGGCGATGAGGATCTTCTTATACCCTGGCTCCAGCGGTCGCACGCCCAGGACAAATCGCGAAATAATATTCGCGGGAGCGGATCCCCATGCGTGGTTCCACGTGAGGTTCGGCTTGTACTTCGCGTCCCACGCTTCGAGCGTCATCGTCGAGCCGAGCTCGATCATGTGCCACCAGCTGCGCTCGGACTTCGATGTCATGAGGCTGATCGCATACTCATCATGACCCGATTCGAACAGCCCCTCGAGCAGGTACTGCGCACCGTAGACGCTGCACGCCATCCCACGCGACTGAACGAATTCCCCGACCTTTTGCTGGCGATCGGTCGGCACGAGATGAAATGCGAGGGCAAACATGTTCGCATGAAGCGACGCATGCGTGCTTCCGATGCCATCGATGTAAATCCCGCGAGCTGAATCGAAGAACTTCGCGTTGAACGCGTCGTACACCTGATTCGACTTCGCCTCGAATTCGTACGCGTCGGCGGGCTTGTTCGTCGCTTTCGCGAGCGTCGCCATACTTCGCAGCGCGTTGTAGTAAAACGCGTTGACGACCGTGTTCACCTCCGGCCCAACCTGCTGCTTCTGATCCGGATCGACCACGCCGTCGTTGTACCCATCCCGTTCGCCCGGCGGCCAGTCAACCACACCGCTGGCTCTTAGCAACCCATCTTCGCCGGCCTTGTCCATCAACAGTTTTTTCTTGAGCGCCTCGTAATGTTTCGATGCAAGGGAAGAATCGCCGGTGGCCTCATAATCCGCGGCCGCCATCATCGGCATGTGGAGGCTCCACTCTGTCGGCCAGGTCGGATGCGCCAGCAGGTGCTCGAACGTGACGTGCGCCACCCGCGGATCGAGATCGCACGCATAATGCGAGAGCATGTTGATGTACGCGTCCGCCTCGTACGGAATCCGCTCGCGCTCGCCGTCGATGTAAATCCCAAACGCGGTCGTCGCCTTCATCGTGTGCTTGCACAGCTTCCAAACGGCGTTCAGCGTCTCGTCCGAGGATTCGAAACTCGAAGCGTCATCATTGAATGGCGCATGCACAAAGAGCTGCTTGATCGCGTCTTTCTCGAGCGCAACCGGCGCCCCTTCAATTTCCGCATATCGAAATGGCGCGATTTCACCGATTTCGCGAGGTGTATGAACGGCCGCGGGATTCTTGTGCCGCTCTTTGACGGGAATGTCGAGCTTGTAGACCTGCTGATCCGCTCGCGTGGTCAACTTCACTTCGCGATAGCTCACGCTCCCGGGAGGCTTGCGGTCGATCGTGCCGTCGGCATTGAGTTTCTCGCCAAGACGGACCGTGATCGTCGCTGGCGGCGCGTCTTTCGGGAGGGTGATCTGGAGATTTCCGTAGGCATCAGCACCAACGTCCGCGAAGTACACCGCGCCGCGCTTCTCGAAGCGCACAGCATCCGCCGGCATGATTTCGAGTTTGACTTCCGCCCGCACGGTTATCGTCACCATTAGACAAAGAAACGTCATCCTGAGCGATGGGTACCCGCGGAGCGGGTGATGCAAGGATCTCCATTTCGAGAGCCACCCTCGATTCCGAGATCCTTCGCTGCGCTCAGGATGACATGCCTGGATCATTCGTGGATGTAGTCGATCAATTAATGTCCGTGCACCGGCTCGCCGAGGAAGCGTTGGAGTTCCTTCAGCTTCTCGTCGCGCTGCGTGACGGACTTCGCTTCAAGGTTTAACCGCAGCAGCGGCTCCGTGTTGCTCTTGCGGACGTTGAACCACCATTCGCCGAGATCGATCGTGATCCCGTCGAGGTAATCGATCTGCCCCTTCTTGTAATGTTCCGCGAGCTCGCGGATTTTCGCGTCCTTGTCCTCGACCTGGAAATTCATCTCGCCGCTCTGCGCGTAGCGCGTCAAGGGTGAAATCAGCGCGCTCAGCGGCTTGTCCTGAGCCGACAAAACGGAGACAAGTCGGGCAAACGCAATCGCACCTGAATCCGCGAAGAAGTTGTCACGGAAATAGAAGTGGCCGGAGAGTTCGCCACCGAAGACCGCTTTCGTTTCCGCCAAAGTTTTTTTGATGAACGCATGCCCGACGCGCTCTCGCTTCGGCGTCCCGCCAGCCGCTTTTACTTCATCCGGCACGACGTGGCTCGATCGCAGATCGTACACAATCGTCGCGCCTTTGTTTTCCTCCTGCGACAGGAAATCCTTCGCCAGCAGTGCCGTGATCATGTCGCAGCCGATGGTTTTGCCGTTCTCATCGAGAAACATGCAACGATCCGCGTCACCGTCGAAGCACGCGCCCAGGTCGCACGGCACTTCGCGCATCTTCGCCTTGAGCATGTCCATGTTGCTCTCGACCAGGGGATTCGGCTCGTGCACGAAGCTGCCGGTGATCTCAAACAGCAGCGGAACGATCTCGAGGTTTGGCACGTTGAAGAAAATCTCCGGCACCATCTTCCCCGCCATGCCGTTGCTCGCATCAATGCAAACCTTCAGCGGGCGCTTGAGGTCCAGGAACTTGTGCACGTGCGCACGGTATTCTTTCCAGAGGTTGACCTCTTCATACCCGCCCTTCTGTCCCGTCTGGCCGACGCGCAACGTCGTCGCGATGCGCTTGATGTCGTCGAGTCCGCTCGCAGCGCCGATCGGTTTGGCCCTCGGTCCGGAGATCTTGAAGCCGTTGTACTGAATCGGATTGTGCGACGCGGTGACCTGCACCCCGCCGACGGTCTCGAGATGATTCACCGCGAAGTAGACGAACGACGTGTCGACCATACCGACGTCGATGACTTTGAAATCGACGGAGCGAATGCCGTCCGACAAGGCCTTGGCGAGATCCGGCGAGCTCGGCCTCATGTCGCGGCCGACCACCATCGTGTTTTCGTTCTTCACGCGCTTGTCCGGCGCAAGCGTTTGACGCGAACGTTTCAGATATTGCGCCGTGGCGTGGCCCACCTTCCATGCCATTTCCTCATTGAGCGGTTGCGGATACGTGGCGCGGACGTCGTACGCTTTGAAAATCTTTTCGATCATGCAATCCCTTGGCGATTTGGCGTGAGTTTATCGAACGCGGGGAAGCGATGCCAGCGAAGCGCACGGAAGGCCTCAAGCAACCGTGACGCGTGATTGCTGCGGCGCCGACGTCTCAAGCCCGGCGGTGACGGACGTCACTTTCACGACAATGAACGTGACGTCGTCGGCCCACTTTTTCGCACCGGAAAACGCGCGGAGACGCGCGACAATGTTGTCCACGATGGTCGCGGCGGGCGATGCGGCGCTGTCGCGGATAACCGCGCGGAGGCGATCTTTTCCGAACATTTCGCCCGCTTCGTTGGCGGCTTCCCAGATGCCGTCAGTGCCGATCGTGAGGATCATGCCGGGCCGCAGGCCGGAGTAAATCTCCTCGGTGTAATCCGCCTCCTCGCTCACGCCCAGCGGAAGCCCCGAGACGTCGATCTCCTCAAACCGATCGAGCCGCGGATCGTAAATGATCGCGGGGTCGTGACCGGCGCTCGCCCAGCGGTAGCTGCCGCGCTGCGTATCGACGACCGCGAGATGCATCGTCATGAACCGCGTGCCTTCGAGATCGGATGCAAGCAGGCGATTCAATCGCCCGAGCATCGACGCGAGGCTGCCGGTCAAGTCGACGCGATCGCGCAGCACGGCGCGCGTTCCCGCCATCACCAGCGCGGCCGCGACGCCGTGGCCCATCACATCGCCGAGCGCGATAATCACGCTGCTCTGCGTCACGCGATCAACGGCCATAAAATCGTAATAATCCCCACCCGTCTCATCGCAATAGGAGCTGTGGCCGGCGATGTCGAGGCCGTTCACGACCGGCGCTTTCGGCGGAAGAAGCCGCTGCTGCACTTCCATCGCGACGTTGAGCGAGTGTCGCAGGCGAAAGCCGTCGCGTAGATCGGCGATCATCTTGTTCAGCGCTTGGGAAAGTTGCAGAAATTCGCTGCTCGACCGGAAATCCGCCTCCGCTTCGAGGTCGCCGGTGCCGACGAGTTTCATGAAGCCGACCAGATTGGCAATGGGACGCGAAACGTTCCGCGCCATCAGCGCACCGAGCAGCGCAGCGGCGAGAAATGCGATGAGCGCGGCAATCACCATCATGCGCTCGCTGCGCCACACATCGCCCATGAGATCGGACTTCGGCGCGATTCCGCCGACGATCCACTCCATGTTCTGATCGATCTTGAACCGTGTCGCAGAGGCGAGATACGGCGTGCCGGCGGAGTCAAATTCGAATGACTCGAATCGCGCCGTGCTGCCCGCCGGAGCGGCAAGCCCCTGGAACTTCTTCTGGAATGCTTTGACGAGCGGATCCGACACATCGCTGAGCTGTGGAAGTTTCGCATCGAAGCTGCCCGCCGCCTGCGTGAGCAGTCGCCTGTCGCGATGCGCGAGCAGCGAACCGTCGGCCGAGAAAACGAACAGTTCAGAATGCGGGCTGATTGAGAGTTGCGAAACGAACTGCGAGATCGCGTCCAGGTTGAAATCGACCGCGACAACGCCGGTCATCTTCCTTTCGCGATCATAGATCGGCGCGGCGCAGGTGATGCCCGGAATTTTCGGATCGAAAAACAGATACGGATCGACCCAAACCAGTTTGTTGGCGGCCTTCGCTTTCTTGTAATACGGCCGGACACGCGGGTCGTATTTCGCGTCATCGTCTTCGCGAAGGAACTTCCATTCGCCGTCGGTCACGTCGTGCTCGACCAGCTTGCTCTTGCCGTTCTCCAGATGCGTCTGACGAACGGTGAGCGAGCCTTCGATCGTTCGATACGCCGAGGTGAAGTTGCCGTTCTCATCGCCGAGATCGATGCGCGTCATCCCCGGTTGCGCGCGAAGCAAATCCGCGAATTGTTTCGCCAGCCGATCCGAGTCATTCAGTACGAGCCCATCGTTCGCGAGATGTTGCAGCGACTCCACAAGCGGCTGCGCTTCGAGGACGAACCCGCGGGTTTTCGTGACGACATTCTCGCTCACTTCGCGGAAGAGGTCGTTGGTGAGGCGCGAGGTCGTGGCGCGGGAGCTGCGATAAGAGATGGCGGTGATTGTCGCGCCCGTCGCAAAGACCAGGAGACAGATCCCCACCAGTAGCCGCGTGCGGTAGCTGATCTTCTCGAACATGACCGCGATCCAATGCGGTCAATGTACCGTCCGACGAGCGCTATCGCGGGAAAATTCTCCTGATTCGTAGGGTCCGGGTGCGGGGGCCCGGTTTTGAGAAGGTGGGAAACCGGAAAAAAAGGACCCCGGAACGGGCCCCAACAGACGGCCCAAAAGAAAAAAGACAAACGCCGGTGGGT
>JAICIO010000062.1 GCA_025924315.1 Phycisphaerae bacterium | reverse complement strand
CTACCTCGGCACCGAGCGTCTCGTGCACAGCGCCATCGAACACGCCATCAAGCATAAGCAGAAGAGCGTCACCCTTGTGCACAAGGGGAACATCATGAAGTTCACCGAAGGCGCCTTCCGCGACTGGGGTTACGAGCTCGCGAAGGAAGTCTTCGGCGCGCAGGAAATCGACGGCGGACCGTGGTGCAAGATCCCCGAAGGCAAACCCGGCGCCGGCCTGGTGATCAAGGACGCGATCGCCGACATCACCCTGCAGCAGGTGCTGACGCGACCGGAAGATTTCGATGTCATCGCGACGCTGAACCTGAACGGCGACTATCTTTCGGACGCCTTGGCGGCGCAAGTCGGTGGAATCGGCATCGCGCCGGGTGGCAATATCAACTACGTGACGGGCCATGCGGTCTTTGAAGCCACGCACGGCACGGCCCCGAAGTACGCGGGCAAAGACGTCGTCAATCCAGGCTCGGTTATTCTCTCCGGCGTGATGATGCTCGAATACATGGGCTGGCAGGAAGCCGCCGATCTGATCATCAAAAGCCTGAATAGCGCGATCGCAGCAAAAACAGTCACTTACGATTTCGAACGCCTGATGACTGGCGCGAAAAAGGTGAAGTGCAGTGAGTTCGCGGATGAGATGATCAAGCACATGTAACGAGCCCGAAAACCGCGACAAAGTCGCGTCGCTTCTTGGCATGAATGGAGCGACGCGACTTGTCGCGTGATTTCGATGGCTTGCGCGACGTGACTTGTCCCGTGGTATGTTGAGCCTCCGAGGTTGCATGGTCCTCGGATACCACTTCATCTTTTCCGCATACGGGTTCTGGTTGCCCAATGATCCGCGCGGATCATGGTCCGACACAATCCGCGTCTACGACCTGCTTCAATTCGGTCCCGCAACGAAGGTCAGTACCAATCAATACGTCGCTCATGCGCCACACGATCGTGCACTCCGACTGAAGGCCAAGGAGGCGCTTCGGTATAATCCCGTGCGCTTCACGGGCCTCCAGGCCCGAGCCATCGCGCGCGGATTCGGGATTGCCGCCGACGAGGCGGGATACAAAATCTTCGCGCTCGCCATCCTCCCTGACCACGCTCACGCCGTTCTGGGTCCGCACCATCACGACGTCGATCACATCGCGGCGCACATGAAGGCCAAGGCAACGGTGCAGTTGAACTCCGAGGGCCTTCATCCATTTGCCAATCATTCACGAGCTGACGGCACGCTTCCCTCCCCATGGGCGCGCAACTACTGGTGCCCATTCATTGATTCCGTTGACTACCTGAGTGAGGCGATCCGCTATGTCGAGAACAATCCGATTCGGTGCGGGTTAAAGGCGCAGACGTGGAACTGCGTGGTCAAGCCGAACTGAAGAGCAATCTGGGTACTACCATTCAAGAAGCCGCGACGGCGTCGATCGCCGCCTTCAACTCTTTAAAATCCACTGGTTTCTTGATGTGCGCCGCGAACCCTGCCGCCTGGCTGGCTTGTCGATCTTCTTCGCTGCCCAGGCCGGTGAGAGCGATGCCTTTGAGCGCTTTGCCATTGCGGGCTTGTTTCATCAGGTCGTGTCCGCTGCCGTCGGGGAAGGAGAGGTCGCTGATCAGCAGGTCGAACGATTCACGGCTCAGCTGCTCGATCGCGGATTTCACGTCTTGTGCCGTCGAGACGACGTAGCCATTTTGCTTGAGCAAATGTTCGAGCGCGTGCAGCGTGTCGGGGTGATCGTCGACGATGAGAAGGCGTAGCGCCTGCGTACTCACCGGCGACAACGATGGCGACTCGCGCAGTTCGTCGTCTTTGGCCGTTACCCACGCGAGAGGCAGCTCGAGGGTGAACGTCGCGCCGAGGTTTTTTCCGGGGGAAGAGGCGGTGAGCGTTCCACCTTGTGCCTCAACGAGCCCGCGGGCAATCGCGAGGCCTAAACCCAAACCGCCGAGGGGACGTGGCTGTGGCGTGCCGCCCTGCTCGAACGCGTCGAAAATCTTCGGCAGCAGTTCCGCGTCGATGCCGTCGCCGGTGTCGATGATCTCGATCTTGAGGCGATCGTTCTCGAGGGCTGATCGACACGTGATCGTTCCGCCGGCGGGTGTGAACTTCACTGCGTTCTCGAGCAGATTCCAAAAGACCTGCTGCAGGCGCGCTTCGTCCGCGAGGACAATCGCCTGCGGCGCGTCGAGCGAGAGCTGAACCGTCTGTCGCTTGCTGTCGATCTCGGCCGCACACACTTCCAGCGCGTGATGCAGCACGATGTGCGCATCGACCCGTTGGCGATTGAGCCGAACCTTGCCGCGCTTGACGCGCGTGAGGTCGAGCAGATCATCGACGAGCCGCGCTTCGAGCCGCACATTGCGCGCGACGAGATCGATGAGTTTTCGCGCGTCGGCCGGCAGATCCGTGCGCGACTGAAGCGCATCGAGCGCGATCAGCGCTGGCATGAGCGGCGTGCGCAGCTCGTGGCTGAGCATCGCGAGGAACTGATCTTTGATCCGATTGATCTCGAGCAGCTCGGCCGTGCGGGCTTCGACGCGCTGCTCGACTTGAGATTCGCTGAATTGATTTGACGATTGCTCGGGAAGCGCTCGCGAGCGCAGAACAAGATCCGCCATCGCAAGCACATCGAGTTCGGTCGAGAGTTGCCCTGTGCCCGTAGGCTTCCATGCTTCCATGACAGCACACTTCCTGTGACCCCAAGCTGTCGTTCATTGACCACCGCAAAGCTTCTCCCGAGTCTGCGGCGGTCTCGACATTCTACGCAGTGCGTTGTCACGATTTCCAAAGAAAAGAAATGCAACCCATTCGGCAAGACGGGGGTTGAAGAACGTCGCTGACCCGACCAGACAGCTTCGCACCTTCAGCCCCCCGCGTGCCGAATGAATGGATCGGAGTTTATGTATCGCGCGCGGGGGTGCGACATCGGACTTTCGCGAATTCCGGTGCACTAAATCCCTTAGTGTCGGGCAGGATTGCGTGATTACTTCTCCGTCGGCACCACGATCCCGCGGATGATGATCCGTTGGGCGAAGATGAAGATGAGCAGCGTTGGTATGCACATGACTAGAACCGACGCGAAGACCGCTCCCATCGGCGCGCGGGTCTGGAATTGCGAGAGCCAAACCGTCTGCACCCACATATCCGGTCGTGGGCAGACGATGAGGGCATAGAGAAACATCGTGTAAGCGGCATTAAAAGCGTCGAGCGCGACGACTGCGAGGATCGGCTTGCTCAGCGACATCGTGATCTGCCAGAAGATGCGCAGCTCCGAAGCGCCATCGATCGCGGCCGCTTCGTACAGCTCGCGCGGGAGCGAGTCGAAGAAGCACTTGAGGAGGAAGATGAGATACCCGTTCGCGGCGAAGGGAAGGACGAGCGCGACGAAGGTGTTCAGCAGATGCGCTTCGCGCAAAACGATGAAGTTCGGGATCAGCGTGACCATCGGCGGAAAGGCGACGGTCGCCATGAGGATCAGAAGAATGTTGTACGTTCCCGCGAGCTGGTAACGCGACAGCGCATACGCGGCGAGTGGATTGATCAAACACGCGACGCAGACCGCCAGCGCGCAAAGGATCATGGTGTTGCGCACGGCGGTGCCCTGGAGAATCAGTTCGCCGAAGACCATGCGGAAATTTCGCAGGCTGTAGGCCTCGCGTAATTCGCGACTGTGTTCGATCGCGTATTCCCACTCGAGCTGCTCCATCGGCATGTTGACGTTCGCGAAGTTTCCGCCGGGATGTTTGCGCGCGAGCCAGTCGCGCCAGGCGTATTCCGGCCCAACGATGCGATAACTCTCCGGCGACTGTTGCTGGAGGAAATCGACATAATCGACGCGCCGCACGCCACGAAGCCACTCGCCCGCGGGCAGGTTGATCGCGTCGAACGAGGCAATGCGATCGTCCCAGTTTTTGTTGAGCTGCGCGATGGTCTGATAGCGCTCGCGCAGAAACTGGCGATACTGCTCGACCGGCACATTCACGAGCGTGACAAACGCGGCGTTTAGATCGTTCCGCACAAAGATGAGCCATTCTTCGCGGAGCTTCGGATCGTCTTTCGAGGGCACGACGGGTGGCAACACGAAGTCGTCATAGCTCTTGAGCGGATGCGCGTGAGCTTTGTTGTACTCGTTGGTATTGGACTGGTCGTATTTCGTGAAGATCTCTCTCTCGAGGAACCGCCCGGTGATGTTCATGAGCTGCTGCTCGGCGGCGGGCGTGCGATCGGCAACTTCGAAATACGCCGCGTACAGCGGGTTGTCCTGATACTCGTACGTCGGATTCATCCAGTCGGGCACCGGCTGCAGGCGCAGGCTGATCCAGTTCGGGATTGGCGAGCCCATGTCGTGCGCGAACGCTTGCACGTCGTTGTGATATCGCGCCTCGAGCACCTTCTGGATCTCGCGCAGTCGCTCGGGAAGATTCTTCTTGCTGTCGATTCCGCCGGGCAAACGCCAGTGCTCGGGGATCTTTGTTTCCGCGAGGAATGATTTGAAATCCTCGACCAGTCCGGCAGGAATCGGCTTCGGAAGCCTCGCATTGCGAAACTGGATCGAGTCCGAACGATGCGAGCGATTCAGCGCCAGCACGTCCTCGTTGTATTTCGTCTCGAGAAACCGCCGATAGAGCATCGCCTGATCGACCAGGAACGGCGGCGTCAAACTCAGATCCGCCTCGTCCATCTCGCTCCGCACCGACCCCGAGATCATCACCGCGAACGGGTAGATCATCGTGACCGCGCCAATCGTAAGCACAAGAAAGATCGCCGCCTGGGTCAGGCGACCTTTCGTGCTGCGAGATTCGATCGTGGACAAGATTGGCATGGGTACTGGTGATTGGTGACTCGGTGATTGACCCATCCATCATCAATCACCAATCACCATTTTCATCCTGAGGTTCGAAACTCTGCGCGAGAAAGCATCTTCAACTGATACGCCGTGAACCCGATGAGCACCGCGCCGAGGATCCACGCCATCGCGGCGCCTAAACCAAATTTCAGGTCGTAAAACGTTCGCATGAAAATCTCGAGCGCCAGCACCGTCGTCGAATCGTTCGGCCCGCCGCCGGTGAGCGCAAGGATGTAATCGGTCCCACCTTTGAACGCACCGATCACCGCGGCGATGAATTGGATCACGATGAGATATTTCAGTCGCGGCAGGACGATGTAGAAGACCTTGTGCCACGGCGTGGCGCCGTCGATCTCGGCGGCTTCGTACGTTTCCTCCGGCACGTTCTTCAGTGCGGCCAGATACAGGATCGAGCCGTTGCCTGCGCCCGCCCAGATCATCGGAATGACCACGCACACCATTGCGAGCCCCGGCGATTGCGTCCATCGCAGCGGGCCGACGTCGAACTCGCCAACGATCCCGCCGCCCATGTGCACGATCGTCCAAATCAGCGCGATGCCGCACACACCTCCCGCAAGCCAGAGGATTGCCTTCATCGGTTTGCCCATCTCATCGAGCTTGATCGGCAGACGAATCAGTACGTAGACGAGCGACGCCCAGAGCGCCAGCATCACCCATTTGAGCAACGTCGCCGATACCGGGCCGAGGCCATTCACAGACATCAGCAGCTGATTCAGCACGCCGTTCTCGTCCGGCCCATACAGCTGCTGCCAGAGGAACATCACGATCACGCCGCTCACGATCGCGGGGAGATAATAGACCGTGCGATAGATGTATTTCGCGGTGACGGTTGGCACTTCCTGCAACAGAATCGCGAGCAGAATCGGCGGCCAGAAACCGAGGCCGATCACGAGTGTCACAAAGTAAAACGTCCGCGCAAACGACGCCCAGAATCGGTCGTCGAACAGGACGCCCGCGAAGTTGTCGAGCCCCGCGAAGTGGCTTGACTGCGCCAGCTGAAAATCCGTCACCGAGATGATCGCCCCGCCACCGAGCGGAAGGTATTGCCACAGCGCCACGAGAAGCAGCGCCGGCGCAAGCAGCAGATAGCCCGCGACCGCTCGACGTCGCGCGCGGGTCGGATTCGCGCCGCGCGCCATGCGCCCGAAATATCGCCACACGTGCGCCATGCCCACGCCAAACGCGAACGCGATCCCGAGCATCACGCACGCCGCGACGATGCGCCGCATGCGCATTTCCGCGGGGGGGATGTTGCCGAGCAGCTTGCGATTCACTTCGTCGGCCGAGTTCTGCATCAGCTTCTGAATCGCATCGATGCTTTGGTCATAGGTCATCGATCCAATCGGCATCTCCAGCGCGGTGTTCATCGGCTTGGAGAGGTATCGCCAGATGGCATCGGTGTTGCGGCCATAGGGCTCCGGCACGCCGGCCTTCATCGCGGTTTCGAAAACTTGCGCCCAGCCTTTTGGCTGCTGCGCGAGCACGCGGTCGTAGCCGAACTTCTTCAGCAGCTCCGGATCGACGAACATGCCGTAGCCGTTGTCGACATAAAGCCGCGTGCGGATCTCTTTCGCTTCGTCGCTCGTGTAGAACCAGATGTAGCGCATGGCGGCGAGCTTTTGCTCGGGCGACGATCCGCTGAACACCCCGAGCATCTCGCAATTCACTTCGCTGCCGCGCGTGCCCTTCGGCGAGAGCGGCACCGGCGCCATGCCGACGAGTTGCGGGTTGATATCGCCCATCAGCTCTTCGTTGAGATACGAGAACTGCATCGCGAACTGTCCGCGGGCCCAGTAAATCTTCAGTTCGGTGGGGATGGCCATCGTCGGCGCGGGCATTAGTTTGCCGTTACGCACGAACCGCTCGCGCATGAGCTCCCACAAAAACCGCACCGCCTCCGCGGCGTCGCGCGTGCCGTACACCGCTTTCCACTCGCCATTCGCATCACGATCGATGACCCGCGCGCCGTTGGAGACGAGCAGGTTGTACGCGGTCCACGCCGGCTCGACCGACCAGATGCCAAAGCCGTATTGCTGCTTCTCCGGCACGGTAAGCTTCCGCGCAGCGTCGAGAAATTCGTCCCATGTCTGCGGCGGATGTTCCGGATCCAAGCCCGCTTCGAGAAACAGGTCCTTGCGAAACATGAGCGCCATGATGAGCGTGTTGGTTGGCACCGCCCACACGTGCTTCTCCGCGCCGGGCACGTCACCCGCTTCACGATAGATGACCTGCCACGCCGGCTTCACCGCCCGCGCGAGCAGCGCATCGCGCGCCTGCGCGATCTCCGTGGGATCGGGATCGCGCAGCCATCGATCGTGTGCATCCCATTTCCGGTCGCTCTCGTCCTTGCTCTGCAATCGCGCGAGCAGGATGTCGAGCGGCTCGAGAAAATTTTGCGAGATGTAGGTCGATGACTTTCGGAAGTTGACGTAAATGACGTGCGGCGGAGTCCCCGCGGCGATTGCCATCAGCGGCCCGCTGTCCATCGCGTTTCCACCGGTCGCAATCGGCATCGCGAAGCGCTCGACGTGCACGTCGGGATTCTTCGCGAGAAATGCCTGCAGCGTCACGCGCTTCGCAACCGCGGGCATGCTCTGATCGAATGAATCTGGGAGGCGATCGACGCGCAGGTCCACAGCGCGTGCGCTGATCGTGAGGAGGCTCAGCAGAATGATCGGGAAAACGCGAGCGGAAACCACCGAGCGAGATCAAACCATCTTTACGTCTTCTTCGCAATCGGAAGGCCGGGAATCTTGTGGGCGTACGTCGCGCACCCCGCATAGCCCGCGTCTTCCTTGAAAATCTGGGCGTGCTGCGGTCCATCCATCTTCCGGCAATTCACGGACACATAATGAAACTGCAGCGCCCGCCGCCGTGAGGCGGATCGGTTCGGGGGCGTGCCGTGATGGAGCAAGCCACTGAAGAACAGGACTCCGCCGGGCGAAAGCGGCACGACGACGTCGCGCTCGACGTCCACATCTTCATCCGCCAATTGACAATCGCGATCGTGATAGTGCGGCTTGGGCCCGGCAAGATGCGAGCCCGGGATCACATGCATGCAGCCATTCTCGATCGTCGCCGCGTCGAGCGCTGTCCAGGTGCCGAGGATGCCGTCGAGTGGCTCATAAAGGAAATAGGCGGTGTCCTGATGCCACGGCTTCTCACTACCGACGAGCGGCGGCTTGAGCAGCGCCATGTCCTGGATCATGTTCGCTTCGCCGCCCAGGATGCGCCGCACGATCTCCACCATCCGCGGATGCTGCGCCATCGCGTTCAGCCGCGCGTCGAACGGACAGAAGAACATGATCTTCCGGACCTTCGCCTCAAGCGCTTCGCCGGAAAGATTCGAAACGTCCACACCCTTTTCGAACTCACAGCACTTAAACTCCGGATTTCCCCCCGCGATGAGATGCGACAACCCCGCCTTCGCGGCTTCGACTTCCTCGCGCGTGAAGACATTCTCCACCGCAAGAAAACCCTGCGTGCGGAAGAACTCCATCGCCGCGTCATCAATCGCATCCGGCGACGGCAGCGGCGTGTGCACGCGATCGCTGCGATAAAGCTGCTTTGCGATAATCTCGGAACCCAGGCTCGTAAGGCTCATACCCAAATCGTAGCACGGGTTTGCAACCCGTGCATGCCTTTCCTTCGTCACATCGCGGCTTTGGGCCAGCTCAGTTCTGTTCCCTCGTGCTTCAGCAATTCCTGGTACTGTCCGACCAGTTCGTTCTTCTCGCGCACCGCGTGCGGCGTGGTCTTCTGCTGCAGGCAAAACGCGGCGAGAAGTCCAGCGCTTTCGCCGATGTTCCATTCGACGGGATGAAGACGATAGCAGCCATTCGTGATGTGCGTGACGCCGAGGTTTTTGCAGGCAGGGAGAAGGTTCGTTACGCGCACCGGCAGCAGCGCGCCGAGCGGAATCTGAAACGGCAGCGAGGGGATGTCGACGTAGTTCCGCTTGCCGGTGCTCGGATGGAGATCGATGCGGTAGCTGCCGATGCCGACGCTGTCCTTGAACTCCTCCGCCTCCATAAAACCATGCCGCGCATCGGCGCCAACCTGCAATTCGGTGACCGTGTACACCGCCTGAATCCGTCGCGATTCGCGGATGTATGGGGCTTTCGCGAGACCGTCTTTGGTGCCCATGATTTCGGGGCAGAGATGAAGGCCCGGGTAGCCGATCTTGCCGTCCGGATGCGGCGCTTCGGTTTGCAGCCAGTAGAGAAAACTGAGCGAGAGCTGCCGCGATTCTTCGAGCGCGCGCAGGGCCACCTCCGCCGGCTGGTCGATGATGCTCTGCTCCATGTAATCGTTCTGTGGCCAGTTCACGACCGTCACGTCGTGCACCTTCGACGGATCCGCGAAATGCTCCTTCATCACGATCTGGCGATAGGGAAACATCGCGTTCGCTTTGATCCTGGTTTCATCAGGGAACAGATTCTTCGTAATCGGCTTCAGCGTGATTGGCTGGCAATATGTCCAGCTGAGCAGCTTCCCACACCACGGCGGAGTGAGTTGCGGGACGTAGTCGCGCCAGCGCTGATAATGCTGCGGCTTGTCGATGACGTGCTCGCCGTGCGGATCGAATCCCATCGCGAAGCACCACGTGATGCTCTGAACGTTGTTCGGATCGGCGTGATCGAGCGCGTGCGGCTCGTGCGTGTCGGCTTTTGATTCGGCGCCGACGACGTACTCGACCTTCGCGAGCGGAAGCAGTTCGCCGAGCTCGGTGGCATCGAGGATGTAGTCGGCGGTGATCGTGATCTCGTCATTGCGATCGAGATCTTTGAACGTGACCGAGACGACGCGATCGCCATCAGTATGCGCGGCGACTGGTTGGTGCTTTAAGAGAATCGTGGGTCCGGCTTTGCCGGACGGTTCATGTCCGGTAGAGCCGGACCTACGATTCGCGGACATCATCTGCTCGAGCACCGCGAGATAAACGCGTGGCTCGGCGCACAACCGCGAGACATGCCCGCCGCCGGGATTGAGCTGCGGATCGTTCTTTGCCTTGTCGCTCAGCGGATAATGTGACTTGTAGTATGCGCGGACGCCGTCGCGAAACTGGCGATAGCGTTTCGTACCGCCGAACTTCTCGATCCACTTGTGCTCGTCTGGTGGAACGCACTGGCTGGTGAGCTGTCCGCCGATCCAATCGGTTTCTTCAGTGAGGATGGTCTTCGCGCCGAGCGCCGATGCAGCCATTGCCGCGGCGCACCCACCGACGCCGCCGCCGACAATCAGAATGTCCGCATTCAGCTCTCGCGCCATGCCGTAAGGGTCGGAGAACAGACGCGAAATCGCAAGCCACCGTTTACGCGATCGGCTCCGAGCCGATCAGCAGGCCGCTGTCGTTATCCCCCGCGTTGAGCGTCAGGTCGATCAGCGTCGTGCTGTAGGTATACCCCGACGGAAACACGCGGCGAACGTGATACGTTCCAGCGCTCAGGCCATTGAAACTCCAGTTGCCATTCGCATCGCTGACGACCGACTTCTCCCCGCTGTCGAGCTTGCCGTTGTTATTGGTGTCGAGGAACACCGTCTTTCCGCTGGTCTTCACGTCGCCGCCGTCAAACGCGCCGTTCTTGTTGTTGTCATTGAACGTGAAGCCGGAGATCGATGCCGTTCCTGCTGGGGTCACCGTGCTTTGTTTCGTGCCGAAATTCTTTCCGATCAGCTGCTGGTTCGAGCCGAGTGTGATCGTCCAGCCGTAATTCTTGGCTGGCGTCGTCTGCAACCAGCCACTCTGAAGAATCTCGCGAATTTTGTACGATCCGGCCGCAAGATTCGCGAGCGTGTACGCGCCATTCGAATCGGTCGTCGTCGTCAACTCGCCGTTGTCGAGCTTCGAATTGTTGTTGGCATCGTTGTAAATCGTGATGTTGCCGACGCCGACTTCATTCGAGTCTTTCACGCCGTCGCCGTCCAGATCATTGAACACGGTGCCCGAGATCGATCCCCCCGTGGGCGGCGGAGGCGTCACGCCACTCTGCTTCGTACCAAAGTCTTTTCCGGTGAGTTGTTGATTGCTCGCCAGGGTGATCGTCCAACCGTAGTTGTTCGTCGGGGTCGTCTGGCTCCAACCGGACTGCAGAATCTCGCGAATCTTGTACGACCCGGCGCTCAGTCCACTCAGCGCATATGCGCCGTTCGCATCCGTGATCGTCGTCAGCTCACCCGAATCGAGCTTCGAGTTGTTGTTCGCGTCGTTGTAAATCGTAATCCCCGCGACGCCCGCTTCGCCGCTGTCTCGCTTCGCATTCGCGTTGGCGTCGTTGTAAACGGTGCCGGAGATCGACCCGCCAGTTGAAACGGGAGTCTGTCGCGTGCCGAAGTCTTTGCCGGTGAGCTGCTGATTCGTCGCCAGCGTAATCGTCCATCCGTAATTGTTCGCCGGCGTTGTTTGCGTCCAACCCGACTGAAGGATCTGACGAATTTTGTATGAGCCCGACGAGAGCCCCGCGAATGTGTAGCCGCCGTTGGCGTCGGTTACAGTGGTCAACTCACCGGCGTCTAGTTTCACGTTGTTGTTCGCGTCGTTGTAGACGGTGATCCCTGCGACGCCTGCCTCGCCGATATCCTGCGTACGGCTTCCATTTGCGTCGTTGTAAACGGTGCCGGTGATCGATCCGCCGACAACAGGTTTAGTACCGAAGATGAACCCCTGCTTAAACGGAACGACCGTATCGCCCGGTATGTGGACGACGTTGTCCGTGGGAAACGTAGACCCACTCGTGGGCTCGAACATATCGCGTGTGGATTCCGCGTATCCAGCCGGCACGACCTCGCGAAGGGCGTAGTCGCCCGCCTGAACTTTGAAATCGAAATCCCACGGAGTGGTTCCAGTCGTTACGAACGACGGCTCGCCAGAATCGAGCACGCCATTGTTGTTGCTGTCGAGATACACCGTTCGTCCGGCAACGGGTGCCTCCCCTGCGTCTGCGACGCCATTTCCATTGGCGTCATCGAAGACGTATCCGGCGATCGAGTACAGCTGCACGGAACCAAACTCGACGCCGGTGATGTTCTGGTGGTCTCCTAACACGACCGACGTCGTGTGCGCCGGAAGAGTCTGGTGCCAACCGGCCGGCAACACCTCGCGAACGGGGTAGGTTCCCGCAGGCACCTGCGTGAACATGTAATTCCCGCCGCTATCGGTTGCCGTGGAACGCTCGTTATAGTCAGGCTCTCCGTTGTCGTTCAGATCGAAGAAAACGGTACGGCCAGATATCCCGGATTCAGATAAATCATGTATGCCGTCTTGATCCGAATCATAGAAGACAGATCCCGAGATCGATCCTGAAAGGCTCCCGACGGGGTAGCCGCTGCTTTGTCCGAAGTTGATGCCAGTGGCCTGTTGACCGGCAGCGAGTTGAACGAGTTGTCCCGCGCCGTCGGCGGGAAAATCCTGAATGAAGTTCGTCGGTGTGACGATACGAACCATGTATGTGCCAGCCGCGAGTCCTTCGAACGAAGAAACGCCGACTGAATTGCTCAACGTCGCCGGCTCGCCTGCATCGAAGGTGCCGTTGTTGTTGGTGTCGAGGTAAACGGTCTGGTTGGCTCGGCCGGGGAGGAATCGATCCGGACTGTCATCGAAGACCGTGCCCCAGATACCCGTCGCATCGGTACCAGCGTATCGAACGACTGCTCCCGCACCCGAAAGCCCAAGTCCTGCGGCGAGGTACTTGCCGTCCGGTTGTACCGCCAGTGCGAATGCCTCGTCATCGGTCCGGCCGAGGTCCGTGAGCACTGCAAGGTTCTTGTTGAACGTGACATCAGTCGTGATGTCGCTGTTCAGGCGGCCGATCAGTAAATCCGTTCCAGTTTGTCCGGTTGCCTTACCGGCATAAAGAATTCGCCCGTCCGGCAGAAACTGCACGGCGTCGAGAACCGATCCGGCGGGTAAATTCGCGTATGCAACCTCCACCGAATATGAGTTTGGCTTGTAGCTGTTATCCCGGAGTCCCGTCGAGGTCAGACGACTGAAGACGATATCACTCTGGTCATCGTCACTCGCGACGAGGATCCCGTTGAAGGGCTGCATCTGCATCGCCTTCACGGACGCGCCAAGGCCCATCGATATCCCTGAGCCGGCGAACGTCGTGTCCATTGCGCCCGCAGTTGTGAGCCGATTGACCATTCCCATATCGCTCACGCGAACGTCATTGACGTGCGTTCTCGAGCCAACCAGGAGTTTCCCGTCACTCTGAAGGATCGCGGTATTGACGGTGATCTGCGTCGAGTCCTGAAAGGTGTACTGCGTCGTCCTCCGGATTGGCGTCATCGCCGTTCCATCCCCGTCGAAGTTCGAATCGAGCACACCGGAACTGGTGAGATGAGCGACGACAACATTACCAGTGAAATAATAAAGAGAGCCGGCGAGGTAGATGCTGTCATCGGGCGCAATGACCATCGCCCCGGGATTGCTCGCGACGGTCGTCGAGGGCGCCGGCTGAAAATCAACAATCGCAGCGCCACCGTTGCCGAAGGTCGTGTCGAGCGCGCCGTCTGCAGTGAAGCGGACGACGCCAAACTCTCCGCCGGTGGTCGAGCCGAACGCGATGATCTTGCCGTCGCCTTGGTACCCGATGGCGATTACGTCGGCCGTATAGATCACGCCCTGCGGCGCGTTGTGGCTTGGGCCGAAGTCAAATTTCGCTACGCCGGCGTTTCCGAACGTCGTGTCAAGTGAGCCGTTTGAGTTGTAACGGGCAACGCCGAAGCTCGTGGCATTAGCGGCGCCACCGACGACGATCCGGCTTCCCTCCATCACGATCGCGTGAACCCGCGAAATGGCGCCGGATGTGTCGAGCTTCCCGGAATTAGCGAACGTCGTGTCGAGCGCAGCCGCGTTCAGAAGCGTTCGCGATTCGAGTTCCTCGACAAACCTGCGCGGACCGTGCTGTGATTTGGATTGATTTCCCCCGATACGCCAGACTTGCATTGTCCCCCCAGTGGGTTACGAATGGTAAAAATAACTTCCCTTACACGGCGCGGCTACGATACCGGCGGGAGTGCCTCCATTCCAGAAGAAATCAGGCTTTGCCTGTTCGAACATTCGCGGGCGGTAAAGGTATGATGCATAAGGCGATGAGAATCATTTCCAAGCAAAATCTGATCGCGGCTGCGCTCGCCGCAACTTTCGGCATAGCCTTTGGCATTCAAACTCGGAATTCTGCGGGAGTTGCGCGCGCTGCGGAGCAATTGAAGGAACTGCCGGCGCCCGCGGACCATAAGATCGATTTCACGAAGGAGATTCAGCCGATCCTTCAGGCCTCTTGCGTGCAGTGTCATGCGAATAACAGCGCCAAGGGCGGGTTGAGCATGGACACGCGCGAGGGGTTGCTCAAGGGTGGCGAATCGGGGCCGGCGATTGAAATTGGCAAGAGCGGCGATAGCACGCTGATCAGCCTCGTGTCGGGCATCGACATCGATTCCGACATGATCATGCCGAAGAAGGGGAATCGGCTGAGCGCCAATGAGATTTCGCAGCTTCGGGCGTGGATCGATCAGGGGGCGCCTTGGCCGAAAGGGTTTACCCTTTCGACGTTCAAGAACGCACCGCTCGAACCGCGGCGGCCGGATGTGCCAGCCATTGCGTCGATTGAAAATCCGATCGATCGGATCCTTCAGCCTTATTACGAAAAGAACAAAGTCACGCCGGGCGATGTGGTGAGCGACGCGGTGTTCGCTCGGCGCGTTTATCTCGACACGATCGGGTTGCTGCCTCCGCCGAGTGAACTTGAAGCGTTTGAGAAAGATCAATCGACGGACAAGCGCGCGAAGCTCGTGACCACCCTTCTCAGTCGCAACGAGCAGTACGCCGAGCATTGGATGAGCTTCTGGAACGATCTGCTCCGCAACGATTACAAAGGCACCGGCTACATCGACGGCGGACGGAAGCAGATCACCGCGTGGCTCTACAATGCGCTGAAGGACGACATGCCGTTCGATCAATTCGTTCGCGAATTGACGACGGGCGCGAATGGGTCGGAAGGCTTCATCAAAGGGATCGTGTGGCGCGGCGTGGTGAACGCGGCGCAGAGTCCGCAGATGCAGGCGGCGCAGAACATCTCGCAGGTGTTCATGGGGATCAATCTGAAATGCGCCAGCTGTCACGACAGCTTTGTGAGCACGTGGAAACTAACGGATTCATACGGCCTTGCGGGGGTTTATGCGGACGGGCCGCTGGAAATGGAGCGATGTGCACGGCCGCTAGGCAAAACGGCGCCGATGAAGTTCCTCTTCCCAACGCTTGGTGCGGTCGATGCGACCGCGCCGCGGGAAAAGCGGCTCGAGCAACTGGCGGCCGCGATCACCAGCGAGAAGGACGGACGCCTCACGCGCACGATGGTCAACCGCATCTGGCAGCGGCTCGTCGGCCGCGGGATTATCGAAGCGGTCGATGACATGGATCGCACGCCGTGGAATCAGGATCTGCTCGACTGGCTCGCGGTCGATCTCACGGATCAGAAGTACGATTTGAAGAAGACGATGGCGCGGATCATGACCTCGCGGGCATACCAGCTACCGGCGGTGGTCGAATCGAAAGAGCACACCGATCAGTATGTGTTCAAAGGCCCGAACGTCCGGCGCATGACGGCGGAGCAGTTCGTCGATGCCGTCGCGACGGTCACCGGCAGCTGGCCGAAGCGCATGGACGCCGCCCTTTCCACGACGGCGGCGCGGTTCAACAAGAGCCGATGGATCTGGAGCGACAAGAACGCTGCGACGTCCACAGCGCCTGGAACGATCTATCTGCGTCGCGCGTTCCGATTGCACCTGAAGCCGACCGCCGCCGAGACGATCATCGCGTGCGACAATGAGTTCAAGCTGTACATCAACGGCAAACTCGCGGCGAGCGGTGACAATTGGATGCAACCGGTCAAAGTTGACCTTAAGGATTTCCTGGTGGACGGCGATAATGTGCTGAACGTCATTGCGACGAACAACACCGACAAGCCGAGCCCGGCCGGTTTCTGGTTCAACATGGAAGTGAGATACGGCGACGCGTTCGACGCGAAAGCGCCGACGATTGTTGGCAGCGGGAGCCCCTGGCGCGTATCGAAGACCGAACCTCCGAAGGAATGGGAGTCGTACGAATTCAAGGACGAGAAATGGCCGAAAGCGACGGCGCTGGGCGATGCCGCCATGGGGCCGTGGATGCTCGCAAGCAAGTTGCCGGCCGACGACCCCGTTGATCATCCCCGAGAGATTCGCACCGTGTTCTGCGTCGCGAATTCGCTGACGACCAGTTTGGGTCGGCCGAACCGTGAGCAGGTTGTGACCGAACGGCCGAATGGTCTGACAACGCTTCAGGCGCTGGAGCTGACGAACGGCCCGGTGCTCGACGGCATGTTGCGGCAGGGAGCAGAGCGTTACGCGAAGGAAACCGACGCGAAGAAGATCGTGAATGACATTTTTGTGAAGGCGTACGGTCGCGTCGCCACGGATGATGAATCGAAGATGGCGTGCGATTTGATCGGCGCCGGCGATCGGACGAACGGTATTGAAGATCTACTCTGGACGGTGGTGAACCTGCCGGAGTTTCAGTTGATCCAGTGACGCCTTACCCCCTCTCCCTGAAAGGGAGAGGGTAGGGGTGAGGGTCGAGCGCGAGAGTCGAATGGTGTTCCTTCGCGAATCGCGCGTCTCGAACGACCACGCTTCACCCTCACCCTAACCCTCTCCCTTCCGGGAGAGGGGACGAAGAAGAAGAATGCGAGAACGAACCATGAAAGCGAACGGTTTTAGTCGTCGCGATTTTCTCAAGACTGCTTCTGCGGCCACGCTCTCTGCGCTCGCGGCGGGGTATCCGCGGCAGGTTTGGGCGAAGGATCCTTCTGTCACCGACGCATATGAGAAAGTCGCGCCGGCGACGGCGGATACTGTCATCGTGCTGTGGATGGCCGGTGGCATGGCTGCGACGGAAACGTGGGATCCCAAGCGTTACACGCCATATGAAAAAGGGCTCGAATCGAAGCGCGTGCTCAGCACCTTCCCCGCGATCGATACCGCCGTCGACAACATCAAGATCTCGCAGGGCCTGGAAAAGTGCGCGAAGATCATGGATCGCGCCACGCTCATTCGCTCATATACCGCCGGCGATTTGGGCTTCATCCTGCATTCGCGGCATCAGTATCAATGGCACACAGGCTACGCCCCACCGCAGACGGTGGCGGCGCCGCACATCGGGGCCGTCATCGCGCGCACGCTCGGGCCGCGTAATCCCGCGATGCCCGCGTTCATCGATATCGGGCAGGAGTTTGACCTCGGCGAAGGCGAGGAGCTGAAAGCGTTTCACACCGCCGGGTTCCTCGGCAGCGAATACGGGCCGTTCATCATCACCGATCCCAAGGATGCGGTGAGCAGCATCAGCCCGCCGAAGGGGATGAGCCCGTCGCGCTTCGAGAATCGCGACAAGTTCTATCGCAAGATGCTCGAGAAGAGCCCGATCCGCGAATTCGGCAGCGATTATCAGAAGGAATCGCTCGTGCGGTCGATGGACCGCGCACACCTGCTGCTCAGCTCCCCCGCCGCCAAGGCGTTTGACCTCACGCTCGAGCCGAAGGAATCGTACGACAAGTACAACACCGGCCGATTCGGCCTCGGTTGTTTGCTGGCGCGGCGCCTCACCGAGGCCGGCGCGCGCTTCATCGAGCTGACGACCGAGTACATTCCGTTCAAGTTCTGGGACACGCACGACAACGGCCACACGCGCACGGTCGATCTGAAGAAGGCGATCGATGGCCCCGTCGCTCAGCTCGTGCTCGACCTCGAAGAAAAAGGCCTGCTCAACCGCACGCTCATCGTTCTTGCCAGCGAATTCAGCCGCGACATGCTCGTCGAAGGTCGCGCGGGCGACGTCGTGAAAGGCCAAGTCGCGCAGCCGGATGTGATGACGGAGCTGGCGCACTACGGCATGCATCGTCACTTCACCGGCGCCGGCAGCGTGCTGCTCATCGGCGGTGGAATGAAGAAAGGTTTCCTCTACGGCAAGACTGCCGACGAGCGGCCATGCGAGACGGTGGAAAACCGCGTGCATATCGAAGACTTGCACGCGACCATTTACAAGGCGGTGGGGATTTCCCCGAAGCTCAGCTACGAGATCGAGCGGCGGCCGTTCTATGTGACGCGCGACGGACAGGGCAAAGCGATCGACGCGCTGTTCGCTTGAGCGCTAACTCCCTCTCCCTGAAAGGGAGAGGGTGGGGGTGAGGGTCGAGCGTGAGAGTCGACTGGTGTTGTTTCGCGAATCGCGCGTCTCGAACGACCACGCGTCACCCTCACCCTAACCCTCTCCCTTTCAGGGAGAGGGGATGAGAACGGCACATCGGCGCGGCATTTGCACCTTTGTCTCCTTTGCAATCTTGCACAGGAGACCGCATGTCAAACCAACTTCAAGGCAAACGAATCGCGATTCTGGTGGATAATGGATTTGAGCAGGTCGAAATGACCGAGCCCCGCGACGCGCTGCGGGAGGCGGGCGCGAAAACCGAGCTTGTTTCTCCGCAAAAATCAAAAGTAAAAGGCTGGCAGCACGATCACTGGGGCGATGAATTTCCGGTCGAGGTGCAGCTCAGCGAAGCGGATGCGTCGAAGTACGACGGGCTGGTGTTGCCAGGCGGCGTGATGAACCCGGACCACTTGCGGCAGAACACGGCCGCGGTGGATTTCGTGCGCGCATTCGTTGAAAGCGGCAAACCAATCGCCGCGATCTGTCATGGTCCTTGGACGCTTATTGAAGCCGGCGCGGTCAAGAACCGCGAGATGACGAGCTGGCCTTCGCTGCAGACCGATCTGCGCAACGCCGGCGCGCGCTGGGTCGATCGTGAAGTGGTGGCGGACAACGGCATCGTCACCAGCCGTAAACCGGACGACCTCCCTGCTTTCAATCAAAAGATGATCGAAGAATTCCGCGAAGGTGTTCACGACCGCCGCGCCTCGTCGGTGAGCGAGCAAGTGGGCCTCGGTCACGCATGAAGTAGCACCACCACGATTGACGGAGGTTGCTATGGCCAGCAATCCACACAATGTGATCGCAACCGTTCAGCGCTTCGCCCTGCCGCTTCTTGCCGAGGCACGCGATTACGATCCGATTCTGAACGCCATTGGCCAGCGGCGCTTCGTTCTCATCGGCGAAGCGTCGCACGGCACACATGAGTTCTACGCGATCCGCGCGCAGATCACCCAACGCCTGATCGAAGAGAAAGGCTTTACCGCGGTCATTCTCGAGGCCGACTGGCCGGATGCCTATCGTGTCAATCGATATGTGCACGGCACGACGGACGACTCGAACGCGGACGACGCGCTCGGTGGATTCAAGCGTTTTCCGACCTGGATGTGGCGCAATCGCGATGTCGTTGAGTTCGTCGAATGGCTGCGCGCGCGCAACACCTTCCTGAAGCGCGGGCGAAAGGCCGGGTTTTACGGGATGGATCTGTATAGCCTCTACACGTCGATCGACGAGGTGCTGACGTATCTCGATCGCGTCGATCCCGCCGCGGCCAAGCGGGCGAGACATCGCTATGCATGTTTCGAACGGTTTGAGGACGATCCACAGCAATACGGATATGCGAGCAGCTTCGATCTCTCCGCATCATGCGAGGACGCGGCGGTGGCGCAGCTGCTGGACATGGTTCGGTCTGCGACGAAGTACCAAAAGATCGACGGCATCAGTGCGGAGGACGAGCATTTCTATGCCGAGCAGAACGCGCGGCTGGTGAGCAACGCGGAAGAGTACTACCGCACGATGTTCCACGGCCGGGTGAGCTCGTGGAACCTCCGCGATCAGCATATGGTCGAGACGATCGATGCGCTGATGCAGCACCTCGATCGCAGCGGCGAGGAGCACAAGGCGGTGATCTGGGCGCACAATTCGCACCTCGGCGATGCGCGAGCGACCGACATGGGGAAGCAAGGCGAGTGGAACGTCGGGCAGCTCATGCGCGAAAAATATCCGAATGAAACCTTCAACATCGGTTTCACGACGCACACCGGATTCGTAACGGCCGCTTCAGATTGGGGCGGATTGGTCGAGCGAAAGCCCGTGATGCCGTCAATACATGGCAGCTACGAGCGCGTATTTCATGAAGTGGGGATTGAGCGATTTTTGTTGATGCTCGATCGACCGGATGTCATAAAATCCCTTGGACATCCGATGCTGGAGCGCGCGATCGGCGTGATCTACCTGCCGGAGACCGAGCGATACAGCCATTATTTTCAGGCCTCGCTCGCGAACCAGTTTGATGCCATCATTCACGTCGATCACACGAAAGCGCTGGAGCCGCTCGAGACTTCGGCGCTGTGGCACCATGAGGAGGCGGAGACGTATCCAACAGGATTCTGAGGCAAGGACGCTTTTCAGAAAGGAGTCGTCATGCAAACTCGTGAAATTCCAATCGAACAGTGGGAACCCTTTTTTGACAACTTCAGCCAGTGTCATCTCGGCGAGAAGGTGACCGTGCGGATCATCGGCAAAGAGATCGGCGATCAGACGGAGATGTGCGACATGCCGCTGATGGGCATCAGCGCCGACTGCAAAGCCAGCGGCGGCGAGCGCATTGAGGTCAGCGCCGGCGAGTCGACGAGCGCCCACATTACGCACGCGGTCACTCATCCCTCGCACGTGCGCGTCGCCGAAAGCGACAACGGCCAAGCCGTCGCGATGCAGATTGAAAGCGATGACGGACCGGTGACACTGGTGCGGTTCAGCACACAACCACAGGAATTGCCGGAAGGGTTTCTCTCAGCGTAAGCTTTTCCCTCTCCCCTCGTGGGAGAGGGCAGGGTGAGGGGGAGCGCGAGAGTTGACTGGCGCAACTGTCGGAACAATCGCGGTCGGTTCGGGTCTATTACGA
Source organism: Phycisphaerae bacterium (assembly GCA_025924315.1). Taxonomy (GTDB): domain Bacteria; phylum Planctomycetota; class Phycisphaerae; order Tepidisphaerales; family Tepidisphaeraceae; genus JAICIO01. The sequence goes on along the minus strand of JAICIO010000062.1, from coordinate 11,219 downwards.
TCATCGCGCCACCATCACGCGACCATCACTCTGACGCCCGACCCTCACCCTAACCCTCTCCCTTTCAGGGAGAGGGGATAAGAGAGCGGGTTCACCAACATGCGCTTCTCCGCTATAACCGCGTCCCCATGAACATCAAAGCCGAAGATTTCGGGAAGGTCGAGAACCACTCGATCGAGCGCTACACGCTCTCGAACAACAACGGCGCGTCGGCGTCGATCATCACGTACGGCGGCCGCGTGACCGAACTGCGCGTGCCGGACAAGTCGGGCAAGCTCGCGAATGTCGTGCTCGGGTTCGACAATCTTCATCCGTACACCGGGGCGAATCCGTACTTTGGTGCGCTGATCGGCCGAGTGGCCAACCGCATCGCCAGAGGAGAATTCGAGCTCGACGGGAAGACGTATCACCTCGAGAAGAACGACAAGGGTGAAAAGACGCTTCATGGCGGAAAGATCGGTTGGGATCGGCGCGTGTGGAAAGCCACGCCGATGAAGGGCGCCGATCACGTCGGGCTGCAGCTCGATTACATCAGCCCGGATGGCGAGGAAGGTTTCCCCGGCACCGTCACCGCCCGCGTCGTGTACAGCATGAACGAGCGCCATGAGCTGCGCATCGATTACTCCGCGACGACGGAGAAGGCCACGCCGATCAATCTCACGAACCACAGCTATTTCAACCTGAGCGGCGCCGGCAGCGGCGATATCCTGAAGCACGAGATGCAGCTGATCGCGAGCCACTACACGCCGGTTGATGAGAAGCTGATTCCGACCGGCGAAATCGCGAAGGTTGAAGGCACGCCGATGGATTTCCGCTCGCCGCACGCGATCGGGTCGCGCATCGACCAAGTGCAAGGCGGATACGATCACAACTATGTGCTCGATCGCCCGAAGAATGCCGAGCTCTCGACGGCAGCTCGCGTGGTCGACCCCGCCAGCGGCCGAACGATGGAAGTCCACACGAGCCAGCCGGGCATTCAGTTCTACACCGGCAACTTTCTGAACGGCTCGATCAAGGGCCTGGGCGGGACGTATATCAAGCACGGCGCCTTCTGCCTGGAAACACAGCATTTCCCGGATTCCGTCCATCATCCGAAGTTCCCAAACACGATCCTCCACCCTGGCGAGCAATATCAGCAGACGACGGTGTACGCTTTTGGGGCTTTGAAGACGTAATCCGGTGGGAACCACGAATCCACCAACATGATCGAGCAAGAGAAGCCAGAAGCCAGTAGCCAGAAGCCAGAAGGGACTCCAGGCGTCTCTTCTTCTGGCTCCTGGCTTCTGGCTCCTGGCTTCTTTCACAAGCTCAACCCCTTCGGCCCGATCTTCGAGAAAGAACTGCGCGTCGCTTCGCGGCGGAAGCGAAATCATTTGCTGCGCGTGCTTTATCTGCTTGCCCTGTTTCTGATCCTGATGTTCGCGTACCTCTCGATGCGCACGACCGGCAACGATTCCGTCGCGGCGCGGATGGAGCGGCAGAATCAGCTGGGGCAGGTGTTCTTCGCGTGCTTTGGAATGTTCTGCGCGATCGCGATGGGATTGATCGGCCCGGTGCTGACCTGCACTGCCGTCAGCTCCGAGCGATTGCATAAAACACTTCACGTGCTGCTGATGACGCCGATCACCAGCTGGCAGATCATCTCTGGCAAACTCTGTTCGCGACTCTTGATTGCGTTTCTACTGCTTGGTTTGTCCCTGCCGGTACTGGCCTTGGTGCGATTGCTCGGCGGGGTGGAAATCGGACAGATGTTCGCGGTCATGGCGATGTGCACGACGACTGCGATCTTCGCGGGCGCGGTCGGGCTGTTTTTTTCGACCTTTCTCAACCGCGCGTACGGTGTGCTCTTGCTCTCGTACGCGACGCTGCTGTTTCTGTACCTCTTCCTGCCGTTCGTTAGCGCGCTCATGATCGAATCGTCCGGGGGCATAGGCAATCGCCAGTGGTTCATGACCTTGATCACGGCGGTGAATCCGTTCTTCGCGATCGGGTTGATGACGACGGTGGGCCGCTTCGGGTTTTCGGTGCAATGGGTGTGGAACGTGGTGCTTCACCTGGGCGCAGCGGGATTGCTCGTGACGTGGAGCGCGATCATTCTGCGAAGACTCGCCCGCAAAGAAGGCGGTGAAGTCACCGGCCCGCCAAGTTCCACTTTGCCCGCGTTTCCCGTGGCGATGCCGAGCGAAACGGCTGCCCCGCTCCCGATCGCGCCACAAGCGATTCCCGCGACGCGGATCTCGCGAAGCGTCGATGACAATCCCGTGCTGTGGCGAGAAGTGCGTCGGCCGCTTATCGGAAAGAAATCGCTGCAGGTCGCATGCGGTGTGCTCGTCGTCCTGCTGCTGCTCATCAGCTACATGGCGATGGCGTCATCGAATGACCTTGGTCAATGGGAAGCCCAAATTGGTTACGCATTCGTCTTCAACGGTCTGCTGTGGCTGGTAGTCAGCGTGATCTCGGCGACGGCGATTGCTCAGGAAAAGGAAAGCGACACGTGGACGTTATTGCTCGCGACGCCATTGAGCGCGCGGCAGATCGTGCTGGGCAAATTCGTGGGGCTTGTGCGCCGGCTGCTCTGGCCGTTCGCGCTGATCGCGTTGCACTTTGTCATCTTCGCGCTGTGTGGACTGATCTCATGGTCCGCCGTCGCCTGCGTGCTGTGGATCATGATCAGCTTCAACTCGGTCTGGCTCGCGCTGGGACTGTATCTCTCACTCCGCTGCAAGAAAGTCACGTTCGCGGTGATTGTGAATCTGCTCGTGCCGATCTTTTTCTACGCGGTGGTGCCGTTGCTTGGTGCGATCTGGGGCGAGATCGTAGAGGGGCCCTATCGCGAGCGCTACGCAGAGGCGGTGTTGTACTATCTTCCGTATTTCTACCTCGGCAACGTGATCGAAGGCCTGCGCGTTTCGGGCTGGAACGACGTCTGGCTTCCGAGCGAAAGCTACACACGCTATCCGCCCGAAGTTCTGCTCGGTTACCTGCTGGCTTGCAGCGTCGTGTACGTGGTGATCACATCGTTGATTCTCGCGTACACGGTCTCGCGGTTTAACCGAATCGTGGGCCGCGCGGAGCAGCGCGAGCCGCTTGTTCCCAAACGTGAAGCCGCGCGCTTGCTCGCGCGGTACGCCTGAATCCCAGCGCAAGCAAGCTCGCGGCTTCACGAGAAATGGCTTTAACGTCCGGAAAAGTCGGTATCTGTTCGCTCATATCTCGTGTTCTGGGTTACGTTTCAATAAAAAATCGCTGGCCACTCGAACAACTGGTCGATGAATGGCATATTCAAATGCAGCATCTCTTCGCACGCGGGACAAAGAGCGAACAGTTGTTGTCAGGGCAATTGGGTAGGAGCAAGTGAAAACTATGTCGAGCGATCCCTTTCAAGTTCTCGACATCCAGACAGCCGGAGGCTCTCTGGAACATCTGCACGCACAGGTCGTCCGATGCAGCGGTCGGATCGAGATCCATTGCCCATCCGGCAAGGTGTGCGTACTGATCAGTAAAACGGAATTAGAATCGCTCGAGCAGGCGATCGAGATCCTGTCGCAGGGGACGGATTACAAGCAGATGAGCGAGCAGATTTCCGAAATCGCGGGCACCACGCTCCCCGGAACCCGCGCCTCCGCCACCACCTCACTGTAGCTCTTCCGAAATGAGAACGGGCCGTCCGATGGTCGGTCAGCCCGTCTTCTTCAATCGTCGATTTCATCGATTGATCACGCGGCGCGCTTCCGCCGGCGCCTTTGCAGCAGCCACGGCAGAGCGAGCGCCAACGGCGCAATCACCGTAGGCTCCGGTGTCACCGTCAAGCGTAGCGTGGTGCCGCCGACCACCGAAGCATCGAATGTCTTTCCGCTTGGTGTCGTGCCGGTGACCAACGTGCTGGGATTGAGCGTGACCAGATCGGCAAGCAAAACGTCGAATGTCGTACCCTGCACCGGGTCGAAACCTCCGATTGTTTGCACTGCGATCGTGCCATCGATCGTCGCGTTGCCGGTCGTCGAAACGGTCTGGCCGAGCGAGACGAAGTCGAACGACGATGCACTCGCCAGGTCGATCGCAAGCTTCGATGTGTTGCTTTGGGAGTAACTTTCATTGCCCACGAACGTGCTTGTTCCGACGACACCTGCCCCGCCCGGGCTGAATGTTCCACCATTGTTCGCGAGCGTGTCGTTCGTCTGGAATCGCACATTTTTGACCGCCAGAGTCCCGCCGGTGAAGGAGAAGGTGTGGGTCGCGCTTGCCTGACCAAAGTCAAGCGTAGCGACGCTCATGAACCCGCCCTGCAAGCTCGCATATCCCTTCGCCGTAGCGCTGCTGCGCGTGAGTTCGAATGTACCCGTCGATGCATCGAACGTGCCACCGCTCATGATGAACGTGCCGCTCGACATCGATTGGTTTCCAATCGCCCAGAGCGCGGCGTTGGAGCCTGTTCCGGCGAGCTTGACCGTCCCGCCCTGCAGCAGATATGTGCCGGCCGAGACGCTTGAGCTCGAGAACGAAATGTTGCTCGCGCTGTCGGTCTGCAAATAGCCGCCCGTTTGAATAAACGTTCCGGTGCCGCCGGGGCCGGTGTTTGAGATGGCATTCCCGCCGACGACCACTCCGCCGCCGGTGAAAATCATGGTACCGCCGGACAGGTTCACAGTACCCACACCTGTTGTGTTTCGTCCCACGTTGATCGATCGAGTGAGGAGCGAGCCATCACTCATGTTTAAAGTGCCGTTGCCGCCACTGTCACCGACGATCATGCCGATACTCGTGGTGGTGAAGGCGATCGTTCCACCGTTCATGTTGTAGGTGCCGTTCGACGCGCCGCCCGTCCCCGTGCCAAATCCGATCCGGAAATTCTCGCCCGTCCCGACGTTGCCGACCTTCAGCGTGGTGCCCGCGCTCTGAGTGCCCACGCCGATTGCCCCGCTGTCGCTGCTGGCGCTTCCCCCAATAAATACGCTTTGCTGGGTGACAAAGGTTCCCGCACTGAGCGTAAACGACCCGGCGGCGCTGGTTCGACCCACGTAGAGGTTTCCGACGTTCGCGAAACCACCTGTTTGCAGGTAGACCCCCGTCGCTCCCAAACCGCTGCCGAGCGCGAAGAAGTCTCCCGCCCCTCCGTTGATCGCAAGCGTTCCACCCTGCATCAGGTACGTGCCAACCGAGCTGCCGGAGATCGTCCCACCACCGCTGATGCCGATCCGCGCTTCTCGCGCGAACACCACCGAATCGCCGCTTTGGATGAAGGTGCCCGTGCCACCCAGGGAAGTGCCGCCGGTCGTCCCGCCGACGCCAATTACGCTGCCCGCGGCATCGAGCTGCAACGTTCCCCCGCTGATTGTAAGCGTGCCGCTTTGTGTGGGATTGGTTCCTAACGTCACGCGCAAGGCGTTGGCGGTACCCGTGCTGATCGTCGCGTTTCCGCCGTTGTCGATCGACGCGAAATCGCCTGTCGTCGGCACGCGCGCGGTGGCAGTGTCATCCAGCCAGTTGGTCGCATCAAACCAATCACCGGTGCCGGAGGTTTGCCATGTCACCGTCCCGGCTCGAACGCTCGCCGTCGCGAAAACGGAAATCGAGACCGCCAGCGCCAGAAATGTTCGCACCCTCTCCATGCCTCGCTCCTTGCCACAGACGTGTCGTATGCAATCAGTATCGCAGAGCCCAACACATGTAAAGAAATAATTTGACAGGCATGGGAAATATTTTCGTTTGCACGCCGAGTTATTAAGGCTATGCTCGGCGAAGTTGATACTTTACATGTTAATTACCCGCCTATGAGCGAAAGCTTCTCACTGACAAGTCCTTTACCAGCGCGCCGGTCTGCAGAGGTTCTGCGGGATCGGCTGATCGACCACCTCATCGCCACCAAGCCGAAGGTCGGCGACAAGTTCCTTTCCGATCACGATCTGGTGCGTTCCACGCAGCTCAGCCGCCCCACCGTCCGGCGGGCGCTCGCGGACCTGCATCGCGAAGGGTGGATCGAACGCCGACAGGGCCGCGGGACGTTTGTCGGCCCGCGGGCGGCGCTGGCGCTCGACTCCCGTCCAACAAACGGCAATGGCGGCGAACCGTCCCGTCGCGTGACGCGACTGGCGGTGCTCATTCACCTCGTCGGCGATTTCCAGCACGACTGGTATTCCCGCGCGATTCTCGAAGGGATGGACAAAGCCGCCGCCGACCTCGGTGTGAGCATCGAACTGCTCGGCGAGAGCGCGGGCAACGTCCAGCAGTTCTCGACACGCCTGATGCAAAGCCGCCCCGATGTCTTGGCGCTTTTCACGCCCCTGCTTCCGCGGCTCTTCATGATCGGCGAAGCGCTTCGGCTCGGCATCCCGTGCATCGGCACCGGCTCGTTTCTTGCCCAACCTGAATCCGGAATCCCCTGCATCGTCGAAGATGGCGCGCAAGGCTCGCGCCTGGCGATCGAGCATCTCATCGAAATGGGCCATCGAAAAATCGCGATGGTGCAGCGCGCGTACATCACACCGTGGATCTGGGAACGCCAGCGCGGTTATCGCGAAGCACTGGAGGCCGCCGGCATCGAGTTCGATGAACGCATGCTCTGCTGGCTGCAACCCCGCGACGAACACAAGCACAGCGATCAGCTCAAACGCTTCCTCGATCGCCAGCAACCAACCGCCGTCTTCTTCAGCAATCAGGCCGCCGTCGAGCCGATCGCCCCGCTGGTGAACAAAGGTTTGCGCATCGGTCACGATCTCTCGGTCGTCCATTTCGACCAAGGCCCGCACTGCCGGAACTGGCTTGGATTGAACGCAACGCACGTTCGCATCCCGCTACAGGAAATGGGCCGCCAGCTCGCCGGTTGGGCCCGCGACATCGTCAACGGCAAGATGCCGAAAGCGACACAAATGCTGCCCTGCGAGCTCGTCCACGGCGAATCGGTCGCGAATCTAAACAAAACAAAACCGGGGCAGGGGAAGGCGTAAGAGTGCAAGGGACTTCTTATGAAGGTGCAACGCAATAACCACAGCGGCTTCACGCTCGTGGAACTGCTCGTCGTGATCGGCATCATCGCGGTGCTCGTTTCAATTCTTCTTCCGGCGATCACAAAAGCGAGAGAGGCGGCAAATCGAGCCGCGTGCCTAAGCAATCTGCGCTCGGTCGGCCAGATGATCTACATCTACGCCAACGAGAACAAAGACCAGATCTCCCTCGGCTGCCGGTCGAACGTGTACGCCGAGAGCTACTGGATTCGCCTCGATCAGGGCGGGGGGCCGCGCTATATTACTTGGGGTCCTTACTTCAAGGCCAATTTGTTGAAGGCTCCGGAAGTGGTGTACTGCCCCGCAAGCCATCATATTTTCCACGAGTACAACGGCTTGCAGAATCGCTGGGTTCAAGCGCCTGGAGATCCGACCACGCTGAACGCAAACGTGCGCGCCGGGTATTATCTGCGACCCATGGACGCGAACGGAAAACCGGTGCTGTGGCGCACGTCGAGCCCCGGCGGCGTCGATGGCGACGGTAAGCCGAATACGTATCCGCAGAATGAATCTCCGCCGGTGGATGCCAGCAACCCCCAAGACCCGTGGAGCCCTTTTCCTAAGCTGTCCAAGCTGAAGGGCCGCGCCCTCGCCAGCGATATCTTCTTCAACCCGGCGCGTCTTGCTTGGGCACATCTCAAGGGTATCAATGTGCTTTACGCCGACGGTTCGGCCAAGTGGCAGGATCGGCAACCCTTCGATAAGATCGAAGCGTCAACTTGGGTGAAGCCTCCGGGATCCAACTGGAGCAACAGCTTTGTTGCCTGGCGCGATGTCCCCGACGGTGCAGGCGTCAACCAAAATGGAACTCTGGCAACGATTTGGGAAATCCTTGACCGCAACGGCAACGCGCCGGCGAATATGACTATGTTCCCGAATCTGAACTGGCAGTAAGTTTCCCGAACTTGCGAGAACTTTCCGGCCGCACGAACCCCCTTCGTGCGGCCGTTTTCGTTTGGGTGGCGAAGCAATGACTCTTGTCGTATCGTTTCTCCCTCAATTGAAAGGCTGACTGATGTCTGATCTGATTCCCGTTCGCCGCGCGTTGCTGTCGGTTTCCGACAAGACCGGCCTCACCGAGTTCGCTTCCGCGCTCGTGAAGGAATTCAACATCGAGCTGATCAGCACCGGTGGGACGGCCAAGTTCCTGCGCGACCTGGGGCTGAAGGTGAAGGACGTTTCGGAAGTCACCGGCTTTCCCGAGATGATGGACGGCCGGGTGAAGACGCTGCACCCGAAAATCCACGGCGGACTGCTCGCCCTCCGCGACAACCCCGAACACGCCGCGGCGATGAAGCAGCACGCTATCGAGCCCATCGATCTGGTCGTGATCAACCTCTACCCGTTCGAGCAGACGATCGCGAAGCCCAATGTGACGTTCGAAGAAGCGATCGAAAACATCGACATCGGCGGACCAAGCATGATCCGCTCGGCGGCGAAGAACCACCGCTATGTGCTCGTCGTCACGTCGCCGGATCGGTATGAAAAGGTGCTGGGTGACCTCCGCGAACACAAGGGCAGTTCGTGCGGAAAGCATCGGTTGAAGCAGGCCAAGCGCGCGTTTGCGCACACCGCGGCGTACGACGCGGTGATCGCCCAGTACCTGGAGACCCATTTAGCCGCGACGCTCGCGTCGCGCGAGACATCTCGCGCGGGGCAAGCCCCGCGGCTAAATGAGACACTCGACCTTGCACTTCGAAAGAAGCAGGACCTTCGTTACGGAGAGAATCCGCATCAGCAAGCGGCGCTGTACGTGGAAGGCAAAACGACCGAAGCGTCCGTTGCGAATGCGAAACAGCTTCACGGCAAAGAGCTTTCGTACATCAACCTCCTCGATGCCGACGCGGCGCTGAGTGCCGTCAAGGAACTGCAAACGCCGACAGTTTGCATCGTGAAGCACGCCACCCCGTGTGGATTTGCGACAGCGAGCGATCTGCCAACCGCATTCTGCCACGCCTTCGCGGGCGATCCGCTTGCGGCGTTTGGGGGTATTGTCGCGCTCAATAAACCAGTCGATCGCGCGACCGCGGAGGCGATTACTTCCATCGACAAGCTGCTGGAAGTCATCGTCGCGCCCAGTTACGAACCCGATGCGTTGGAATTACTGCGATCGCGTTGGAAGAACGTGCGCCTGCTCGAGGTGGGTCCGATCGGTGGCTTCGACCGGAACGAGCTCAGCATGCACAAAATCGTCGGCGGATATCTCGTGCAGGAGCGCGATCTCACCGGACTCAACGAGTCGGATTGGAAGGTCGCCAGCAATCGCAAGCCGACCGATCAGGAGTTGAAAGATCTCCGCGTTGCGTGGCTGGCATGCAAGCACGTGAAGAGCAACGCGATCGTCGTCGCCAAAGATCAGATGATGCTCGGTAGCGGCGCCGGTCAACAGGATCGCGTGAATGCGTGCCGGATTGCGATTCAAAAGGCGGGCGACCGCGTAAAGAATTCGGTGGCGGCGAGCGATGCGTTCTTTCCGTTTCCGGATGGTCCGCAGCTGCTGCTCGACGCAGGCGTGACCGCGATCATTCATCCCGGCGGATCAGTGAAGGATCAGGAGACGATCGATCTGGTGAACGCGCGCGGGGCGGCGATGGTGTTGACGGGGCAGAGGCACTTCAAGCATTGAGGAAGAAGTCAGAAGCCAGAAGCCAGGAGCCAGAAGAAAACAAAATCGTGTCTGGCTTCTGGCTACTGGCTTCTGGCTACTGGCTTCTGGCTTCTGTCGAACTACTTTCCCCTGAACTGCACCGCCATCTCATGCCGGCCATTGCTCAGCGGGCGCGAGCGGACCACTTCGCACAGATACGTGTGTCGTCCGTTGTCCTGCATTTGCAGGCGGCAGTTCTGCCCGACCGCCAGTCCGTCCTTCAGCAGAAACGAGAGTCCGCTGAACGAGAGATCGCGGGTCATCACTTCGTGAACGCTGTTGGCGAACGGGCCGTCGAGGACCGTGAGCGTCGCTTTGGATTGCATTGGCTTTCGATTGTCTCGGCGGCGCTCCCGCGGAGTGATCTGAGCGATGGGCGCGGCCGGTTGCTGCTGGGCGTCGGATTGTGAGGTCATAGTGCTCGAGAGGGTGAAAGGCTGGATGTGTTATCGGTCAGAGGGTGACTGATTCTGTAACGGTGCGGGAGTAAATACGTAAATCACGTGATTCCGTAAAGGGGTGTGCAGAAGAATTCACTGGTGATTGGTGATTGATGCATGACAAAAGAAGGTCAATCATCAATCACCAGTCACCAGCCCGTCCTTTACCTGGTTCCGTAGTTCCGTATTTTGACGTCCCATGTCCCCGTTCTGGATCGGATTATTGCTGGGCGTTGGCCTGAGCGGCGTCGTTGCTGGCGTCGCGGCGTGGTTCGCGTACCAGCGGTTCGTCCGGCTGGAGCGACGCACGATCCAGGCGGAGCGACTCGCCGAGCTTGGCACACTCACCGGCGGGCTCGCGCACGAGATCAAGAATCCGCTATCGACGGTGCAGCTCAACCTGCAACTGCTTCAGGAAGATCTGATGCCGGACAACCCGGCCTATCAGCGGATCATCAGCCGCCTGCAAACGGTCCGCCAGGAGACCGGCCGACTGCGCGACATCCTCGACGACTTCCTGCGCTACGCCGGCCGAATCGAGCTGAACCGCCAACCCGCCGAGCTGAATCATGTGCTTGAAGAGCTGGTCGATTTCTTCACGCCCCAAGCGCAAGTGCATCGCGTGCAACTGAGGCTTCGCCGCGCGACGAGCGACATCACCGCCCTCGTCGATGCGAAGCTCATCAAGCAGGCGGTGCTCAACCTGATGCTCAACGCGCTGCAGGCGATGCCGAACGGCGGGGAGTTGATCCTCTCATTGTGGCAATCGGACGGCGAAGCAATCATCGACGTGATCGATACCGGCAGCGGCATTCCTCCGGAAGCAGTCGAGAAGATTTTCCAGGCCTATTACTCGACCAAGCGCGGTGGAACCGGTCTGGGCCTGGCGATGGCGAAACGAATCGCCGAAGAACACGGCGGACGGTTGTCCGTGCAAAGCGAGCAAGGCAAAGGCTCCGATTTCAAATTGCACCTGCCGACGTGAAGGGCAACTTGCTTCCCGCACTTGTAGGGTGCGCTTCAGCGCAGCGGTTATTCCCTGTCGGCGCGGTTAAATAACGGGTGCGCTGACGCGCACCCTACCAGATCATATCAGCTCCTGTAGGGTCCGCTTCAGCGGACCGGTTATTT
>JAICIO010000061.1 GCA_025924315.1 Phycisphaerae bacterium | reverse complement strand
GACGCGGAGAATAACCGGTGCGCTGAAGCGCACCCTACAAGACCGCTGTTATTTGTTGAGCTTCAGCGACACGCCTTCCTGTTCCCACTGCTGCACGAGCCTTCGCAGATCCGTGACGGTGAGATTCAGCTGCTGCGTGACATCGACCAGACCCTGATACAGCTTCGGATCGTTCACCAGCGCCCCGGCCGTGCCTTTGCCGTCGTTCACCTTCTGGGCGATGCCGTTGAACTGGTCGAGCAGCTTGCTGATCTGCGTGAGGCGATCGCCGACCTGCGTCGTCACCTGGTCGATGTTCGTCTGCGTCTTGGTGATGGCGGTGTTGGCGTTTTGGATCGTCGTGTGGGCGTCGGCGAGCGTCGCCTGCGCCTGATCGCCCATCTTGTCGAGCTTTCCGCTGAACTTTTCGAGGTTGTTGGTGATCCGCGTCGCGGAGTCGGTCGTCGTGCGGAGGTTTGCGATGGCGGCCTTCAGATCATCGCGGGTTTTCTCGTCGCCGACGTACGCCTGAATCGAATCGATGAGCTTTCCGACGTGCTGCACCTGCTCATCAACGTGGCCGATGAGGTTCGCTTCCCGCATCTGCTGGGCGGTCGCCTTTAGCTCACGCGCGAGCTCGGCGAATTCCGGGGGAAGAATGTCGAGGCCGACGTATCGCGCCGGAATCTGCGCGTTCTGCTGCAACCGGCCTTCCGGCTTCGGCCCGGTCATCTCTAAGACGATGGCAGAACCCGAACCCAGCGCGCTGGCGGTGCGAATGATCGCGCGAACATTGCCGGGAATCGGCGGTTCCTGATCGAGCGATGCGTCGATGAACACCTGCAGCTCATCTTTCGAACGTTGCACAGCCGTGACTCGACCCGCGGGCACGCCGAGGAAGCTCACCGGCGAACCCTCGGCCACGCCTTCGGCTCGATCGGAAACAAACCGCACCGTGAACTGTTTCGGCTTAAACGGCGTCGCGAGCTGTCCGCTGAACTTGATGATCATCCAGCCGAGCACGATCAGCGACCCCAGGACCGTCGCGCCAACCAGAACATTTCTGCGATAGGGTGACATCGTGGTTCCGCTCAGAGCATATGATCCTTTGTGTGGCGAGGGCGTCTCGCCCTCGCATTTGCGGCTATAGCCGCGTTTGCGAGGGCAAGATGCCCTCGCCGCGTTGGAAAAATCACGCTCTCACACGAGCAGTGCGGCGTTTGTAGTCATACCGCCGTCACGTTGCAAGTCACTAACATCACCGCGAAGATGATTGCATGATCCGTAGTGCCAATAACATTGTGCGATGCCTTGCGGCGATTCTCGTTGGCGTAGTCGTTCTTACCGTGCCGGTCCACGCGGATGACGATGTCCTCGCCACGCTCCGCAAGACTCACCCTCGCCTGCTCGTGCTCGATTCCGATCTCGACCGCGTGCGCGATGCGATCCAGCACGATCCGTTCGCCAAGTCGTACTACAAAGGCCTGCAGGACGCCGCGGAGAAAATCCTCACCCAGCCGCCGGTCGAGCACAAGCTCATCGGCCCGCGACTCCTCATGCAGAGCCGAACGGCGCTTGGTCGAATCACCGTGCTCGGCACGCTCTATCGTCTGCATCCCGATCCGAAGCTATTCGAGCGGGCGCGCACCGAATTGCTCACCATCGTCGCGATGAAAGATTGGAACCCGTCGCACTTTCTCGATGTCGCCGAAATGACCAACGCCGCCGCCATTGGGTACGACTGGTTTTACGATCAGCTGTCGCCTGAAGACCGCTCGACCATTAAACATGGCATCATCGAGCTGGGGCTCAAGCCGGGCTTGAACGCGTATGAGAAAACGCATCCGTCCTGGACGAAGGCAAGCCACAACTGGGCGCAGGTTTGCGCCGGCGGAATGATGATGGGCTCGCTCGCGATCGCGGATGAGGAGCCGGACCTCGCGCGCGAGATGATTCCGCTGACCAAAACCGGCATCGAGCGCGCGATGAAAACGTTCGCGCCCGATGGCGGATGGCCGGAAGGGCCCGGCTACTGGCATTACGCGACGCAGTACAACGTGTATTACCTGGCGGCGCTCGAGACGGCGCTTGGCAACGATCTCGGCCTTAAATCGTCTCCGGGCGTTTCCGAGACCGGCAATTTCCGCATTCAATCGACGGGCCCGATCAACAAGAGCTTCAACTTCGCTGATGCCGGCGAGGGTGTCGCGCCGGCGGCGCAGATGTATTGGTTCGCGCGCGAGTTCAATCACCCCGAATTCGCCGCCGCCGAGCGGATGCAGTCGCCCAAGTTCAGCGACGCCTTCGGCCTTCTTTGGTTTGATCCGGATGGCTCGACCAAAGATCTCCCGCGCGACGCGTTCTTCAAAGGCGTGAACGTCGCGTTCTTCCGCAGCAGCTTCGGCGATCGGAAGGCGTGGTATGTCGGCTTCAAGGGCGGGGACAACAAGGCGAACCACGCGCATCTCGATCTCGGCACGTTCGTGCTCGACGCGCTCGGCCAGCGCTGGGCGTGCGACCTCGGCCCCGATGATTACAACCTGCCCGACTATTTCGGCAAAAAACGATACACCTATTTCCGACTGCAAACCCAGGCCCACAACACGCTGACGCTCGACAACGCCAACCAGCCGCCCACCGCCAAAGCGCCGATTATCGCCTACGATTCCAAGCCGGATCGCGCCTTCGCGATCACGGATCTGTCGAAGGCGTACCCCGAAGCGAAAAGCGCCAAGCGCGGCGTGGCGATGCTCAATCGAAAGAGCGTGCTGGTGCAGGATGGAGTTTCGGGCGACAAAGATTTGCCGGTCATCTGGTCCATGATGACCCAGGCGGAGGTGAAGATCTCAGACGACGGCGCGACAGCGACGCTCATCCGCGGCGGGGCCACGATCGAGGCGCACCTCCTGAACGCAAAGGGGATGAAATTCGAAACTGAGATTCCGAAGATCGATCCGCCGCAGACGCCGCTGAAGGGCGTGACGCGGTTGTTCATCAAGCCCACGCCTGCGAAGGAGATTCGCATCGCGGTGCTCTTCGCCGCGAAAGGTGACCAGCCGAAGATGGAACTCGAACCGCTCGACAAGTGGAGCGACGCATCGCAAGCGAAGTAACGTGTGAAATGTCATGCTGAGCGAAGCGAAGCATCTCGGGCCGCAGAAAGTCGCGTCGAATCCCAGCCCGAGATTCTTCGCTGCGCTCAGAATGACATTTCTCGTGGCATGTCTGATCGGCGGACCGGTCCGCGCAGAGCCACTTCGCACGATCGACACGCAGTACTACACAATCCAGACTGACCTGCCTGACTCCGCTGCGCACGAGGCGGTGCTTCGCATCAACAAAATGGCGGACGAATACGCCGCCCGAACACAAAGCTTCGCGGGAAAAATCGAACAGAAGCTACCGTTCGATCTGTATCAAAACGAAAGCGACTACTTCGCCGCCGGTGGGCCGAAGGGCACTTGCGGCTACTGCACCGGCACGAAGCTGATGGCCGTCGCGGGCGAGAAAATGACCGGCCTCACCTGGCAGACGATCCAGCACGAAGGTTTCCATCAGTTCGCGCACGCGACGATCGCCCGCCGTCTTCCGCCGTGGCTCGACGAGGGATTGGCCGAATACTTCGGCGAAGCGATCTTCACCGGCGACGGCTACGTCGACGGCGCCATTCCACCGTGGCGCGCAAAACGCGTGAAGAAGCGGATCGAGTCCGGCGAATTCAAACCGCTTCGCGAGTTCATGAAGCTCGACCAAAAGGAATGGAACCGCGAGCTGCTGCTGGCGAATTACGACGAGGCGTGGTCGCTCATTCAGTTCCTCGCCCATGGTGATGACCGGAAATATCAAAAGCCGTTCGAGCGATTCATGAGTGACGTGTCGCAGGGAAGAGATGCAACGCGCGCATTCGAAACGAACCTCGGCGAGATCGACAGCTTCGAGCTGAAGTGGAAGCGGTATTGGACGACGCTGCCGGATGATCCGACGCCGGAGATTTACGCGACGGCGGTGACGGACATCTTCAACAGCTTTCTTACCCGCGCGATCGCACAGGGACAGTCGTTCAAATCGTTCGCAGACTTCGTGACCGCGGCGAAAAGCGGTCAGGTAAAAATCTCCAACGAAGATTGGCTTCCACCGCAGCTGCTGAAGGACGCGATCGAGGGCGCCGGTCGCTTGCAAAAAACCGGCATCAAATTCGACCTCCGATCGTCCGCGAAAGTCAGCTATTCCAAATTAAAGGGTCCTGTCCCCTTTAATTAAAGGGGACAGGACCCTTTAATTTGAAACTAGGTGTGGTAGTCGGCGTTAATGGTGATGTAGCCTTTGGAGAGATCGCAGGTCCAGCAGGTGGCGACGCCTTTGCCTGCGTTGCAGGCGAGGTCGACCTGGACCTCTTTCGCCGCGAGGGATTTGCTCACCTTGTTCGCATCGAACTTCACCGGCTGGCCGTTGCGGAAGACGGTTGTGGCCTGAAGTTTCAGCGAGCATTTGTCGGGGTCGAAGGGAACGCCGGCCAAACCGGCTGCACTCACGATTCGTCCCCAGTTCGGATCGTTGCCGTGCATGGCGCATTTCACGAGCGGGGAGTTGGCGATCGCTCTTGCGATCACGCGCGCATCGCTGTCGCTGATCGCGCCGGTGATGTTGATCGCGACGACCTTCGTCGCCCCTTCGCCGTCTTTGGCGATTTGATAGGCGAGCGATTCGCAAACGTTCGTTAGCGCATCGCGGAAGTAATTGATTTCTTTGGGGGATTCGATGCTCGCATCGGCGGCGCCGGAGGCAATGACGACGGCCGTGTCGTTCGTGCTCATGTGGTCATCCACCGTGACGGCGTTGAAGCTGCGCTCGGTTGCGTACTCAAGCACGTTGCGTAGAAGTGGAACGGGGACCTGCGCGTCGGTTGTGATAAAGGCCAGCATCGTAGCGTGCAGCGTCATTCGCGGGCCGATCATCCCGCTGCCTTTGCACACGCCGGCGATGCGGAACTTCTTTCCGCCTTTTGATTCGAGGGCGGCTTCTTTGCGGACGAGATCGGTGGTGAGGATCGCATCGGAAAAGGAAAGGGCATGCTCGCGCGAATTGCCGAGCGCTTTTGATGCGGCGCGAATCCCGCGTTCGACCTTTTGCATCGGCATCAGGTGGCCGATGATTCCCGTTGAGCAGGGCAGAAATTCTTCGTCGCGCGCATCGAGCAGGTCCGCCGACAGCGCGCACATCCGCCGTGCGTCTTTCTCGCCTTGCATGCCTGTGCAGGCGTTGGCGTTGCCGGCGTTCACGACCACGCCGCGCAATTCACCGTTTGAAATATGCTCGCGCCCGATCTTCACGGGCGCCGCAAACACTTTGTTGGTCGTGAACACCGCCGCCGCGGGGGAAAGCTGATCGGCGACAAGCAATGCGACGTCCTTCGCGTGCTTCTTCGTCTTGATGCCCGCCGACACACCGGCGGCGCGAAAGCCTTTGGGCGAAAGCAAATGCAACTGGGGCATGGTCCGTCCTTCGATTCGCGAGCAGTGGCACTGAAGTGCCACTGCCAGTTTCGGGCCCGGCAGCGGCACTTTAGTGCCGTTGCGCGAGCGCGGAAAGGTACGCGAATCGCTTGAGCGCGTCGAGAGAAAGCCTGTAGACTTGAGGCGATGCGGTTTCCCGATCCGAAATTTCTGCACCGCCCGATCTACGCGATGATCGCGAGCGTTGTCGTGCTCGCGGTCGTCGGGTACGTCGACTGGCTGACGGGTCCGGATCTCGCTTTCGCGCAGTTCTACCTGCTGCCGGTGTCGTTGCTCGCGTGGTACGTCGGTCGGCGCAGCGGATATGCAATGGCGGTGGCGTGCGCGGTCGTGTGGATGTACGTCGACGCGGTCTCGACACCGCAGCAGCACGAGGCGCTGTATTGGTTCTGGAACGCGCTGGTCCGCGGAGTGTTTTTCGTGATGGCGGTCGAGGTCGTCGTGCATTGGAAGAACACCGGCACGCGACTGGCGCAGATGGTCGACGAGCGCACGCAGGAGCTGAAGGCGGAGATCGCCCAGCGCGTGCAGGCGCAGGCGAGTTTGCAGCGGCTCGGCGCGCAGATCTCCGCCGCGGAAGAGGCTGAGCGGCGGCGCGTGGCGTATGAGATTCACGACGCGGTGAGCCAGATGCTGTCGCTGGTGAAGATCAACCTTGAAGCCGCGCAGTCAGCCGCGCCGACGGATCCAAAACGCTCGCATCGATTGAGCGATTGCGCGGGAATGGTCGATCGGCTGATTCAGCAGACGCGCACGCTGACGTTCGACCTACATCCGGCGATGCTGGATGATCTCGGATTGGTTGCGACGTTGCGAAGATATAGCCGTGAGTTTCAGGAGCGGACGGGAACGGATGTCGAGATTTCTGAGATCGGCGAACCGCAGCCGCTGCCGTCGTCGCTCAATCATTATCTCTTCCGTGCGACCAAGGAACTGCTGAACAATGCGGTAAAGCACGGCCGGGCGAAGGAAATCGTCGCCGCCGTGCATTGGGAATCCGGCGGATTGCGGATCGTGATCGACGACGACGGAAGCGGTTTCGATTCGGTCGAAGCGCTCGCCCCGCAATCGCGAAGAGGTTTAGGATTGCCCGGCATCCGCGAGCGCATCACAACGCTCGGCGGAGAGATGCAATTGGATTCCCGCATCGGTGAAGGGACGAGAGTGATTCTCGAGGTGCCGCTGCCGGTGAACGCGACGTAGCTTGTAGGGTGCGCTTCAGCGCACCGGTTATTGATTGAGCGGACCGCGGAAATAACCGGTGCGCTGAAGCGCACCCTAACGGGGCCGACATGGAGACGTCAGGAGATCGTCATGCCGATTCGCGTTTTGCTTGCTGAAGATCATGAGCTCGTGCGGTCGGGGATTCGGGCGCTTCTTGAAGCGTCCGGCGAAGTGCACGTTGTTGGCGAGGCGGACAATGGGCGGGAGGCGATCGATCTGGCGCGCGAGCTGCAGCCGGATCTTGTGCTGATGGACCTGGCGATGAGCGGGCTGAACGGGATCGATGCGACGCGGCAGCTCGCGACGGTCGCGCCGGATGTTCGCGTGATCATGCTCTCGATGCACGCGGATGAGCAGTATCTCTTCGAGGCGCTGAAGGCGGGGGCGCGCGGAGATGTGCTGAAGCAGGGGGCGTATGGTGAGCTCGCGACGGCGATGAAAGATGTGATGTCGGGGAAGACGTATCTCAGTCCGTCCCTGTCGCCGCTCGTGATGGGCGATTACGTGCGGCGGGCGAAAGGGAATTTCAACGACAGCGCCGGCGGGAATCTTTCACCGCGCGAGCGCGAGGTGATCCAATTGATCGCCGAAGGGAATACGAGCGCGGAGGTGGCGGAGCTGCTTCACATCAGCGTGAGAACGGTCGACAGCCATCGCCACAACATCATGGAAAAACTCCAGATCAAGTCGATCGCGGGGCTGACCAAGTTCGCGATTCGGAGTGGGTTGTGCTCGCTGCATTGACTCGAAATCCACCCGCGGAGCTGCGCTCCGCCGCTAACTATGGCGCGCAATCGTTCGATTCAATATTTAGCGGCGGAGCGCAGCTCCGCAGGTTGACCCTCCGTATTTCTACCGATCCCTCCTCGCCCTTTTCGCATGCGAAAATTGGGCAATCCTTCGAATTTACCTGCCTTATTTCGATCGTAAGCTCGTCTCGGGCAATGCGGTTGTGGCGTGCGGGGTTGAACGGGACGTGCGCCGCAACGCGTGACGGAGCAGGATGCTCCGATGTTTATCCGCACGAGGCATCACGCGATGCGATGGATGTACGTTCGAACCCAAGGCGGCACCTATCGGCTGCGGCGGTCGCGTTCCAATGCATGTGATGCGCTGCTCGCAAGCGCGAGCGATTTGATCGAGGCACCACACGGCGTTTCTTCTGGAAAAAGTTGGGGCGTCGGAGACGACGCCATCGTTCATTCCCATCGTTCCCCGAGTCCCACGGCCATCGAATCGCGCGGGCGCGGATCGTCTTGCGTTGGTAAAATGGTCGGGGCGCGTCATCAGTCTGGCCAAGCGACTGCGTCAGATCTGGCGACGCGCCCGGGCGACAAGGGACGGTGGGAATTCTTTGTTACAGGAACCCGTCGTATGACGACCGCGGCATTGAACCGACCGCGCGGCGCGGGCGAATACACCGCCGCGTTTTCACTTCCTTCGACGCAAGGCAAAAAAGTCGACGCGAACGATCTGCTCGGCAGACCGCTCGTGCTCTTTTTTTATCTGAGCGACGCCGTCGATGGCTTCGCGGAAATCGTCACGGGGTTTCGCGATCTGTATCCCGAGTTTCAACAGCTCGGCATCAACGTCGTCGGCGTGGGCGTACAGGATGTCGAGACGCAAAAGAAGTGGGTGCAGACGCTCGGCCTGCCGTACCCGCTCGCAAGCGACGCCGATGCGCACGCGGCGTTTGAACTGGGGATCGCTTCGCCGAATCCGGAGAGTCCGAGCGCGCTGACAATTTCGCAATCGACGTTTCTGATGAACGCGGGACTGCGCATCGTGAAGCGCTACGACGAGATCGCGCCGAAACATCACGCCGCCGAGGTGTTGGCCGACGCACGCGAATTGCTCTTTCCCGAGCCGTCGCGATTGATCGTCGAGCACGCGCCGGTGCTCCTGATGCGAAACGTTCTTTCACCCGAACTCTGCCGGGAGCTCGTTCAGACGTGGGAGACGCAGGGGAATGAAGATTCGGGCTTCATGAAGCAGATCGACGGCAAGACCGTCGGCCAATACGACTACAACCACAAGATCCGCCGGGATCATTTTCTCAAATCCGGACCAGTTCTCGACCAAGTGAAGCAGCAGATCGGGATTCACATCGTTCCGCAAATCTTTCAGGCGTTCAACTACAACGCGACGCGATTCGAGGATTTTCGCGTCGCCTGCTATGACGCGAGCCGCGGCGGGTATTTCCGCCCGCATCGCGACAACACCACCGAAGGCACCGCCCACCGTCGCTTCGCGATGTCGCTCTTGCTCAACGACGATTTCGAAGGCGGACACCTCCGTTTCCCCGAGCACAGCGTGCATCATTACCGTCCGCGAGCGGGCAGCGCCGTGATCTTCTCCTGCTCGATGCTGCATGAAGCGACCGACGTGACGGCGGGGCGACGGTTCGTGCTGCTCTCGTTCTTCTATGGTGAGGCGGAAGCGAAAAAACGCGAGGAGTACAACCGAAGGAGCGGGGGGACGTACAGGGCGTGATTACCCCCTCTCCCTGGAAGGAGAGGGTGGGGGGTGAGGGCGAATCGCGTCGAATCGTTTCGATACCCTACACCGCGAGCGTGATCCTGGGCGAAGCGAAGGATCTCCAGTTCGGGAGAGCCTGTCTCGGTCTTGGGATCCTTCTTCGCTCAGAGGATGTGATCCTCTAACGTGGCCAGGGCATCTTGCCCTCGCGAACGCGGCTATAGCCGCAAGTCCGAGGGCGAGACGCCCTCGCCACGTTAAAGATGACACGCTCTCTGGATGACGATTGACGTGTGGTCAAATAAACAGCGCTTCATGACTCTCACGCTCGACCCTCACCCTAACCCTCACCCTTCCAGGGAGAGGGGGTCCATGAAACAAAAACACAGGGGCGAGCGTCTTGCGACACTCGCCCCTGCATTCTGGCTCCAATTACTTTATGATCGATCAGGCGGCCGCGGGGATCGGGTCGAATTCGACCGCGATGCGGTAGCCCATGGCGCTGGGGTTGCAGCGGATGACGCGTCCGTAGGCGTCCCAGCCGCGCTTGATGCCCTGCGGCGGGAAGAAAACCGCGAGGCGCTCGCCGGCCATTAGGGGCGTCTGGCTGATGGCGCTGAGTCCGCCGAGCGACAGGTCGCGCAGCGCCAGTGCAAGATGCGGCTCGCGATGAGCGGCGATCGTGTGATCGACGCGCTTGCCTTCGATGTGTGCATGAATCTCGCGGCGCGGAAACATCCGACGCTCGGATCCTTTGGACTCGGTATCGAACCGCGCGGGCATTTTAAGAAGCGCAACCATGTGCGAATCTCCGTTCTTGAGGCCCACGGATAGCCATCCGTGAGCTTGGGCGACCTTCCAGTCGCTACCCAATGCATCGACCGCGCAGGCGTAAAGGTTTATCCAACTTTCGTTCAATTTTGAGGCACTTCTTGAGCGGCAAAGATTCAAAAGGTGTGGTGTTTCTGGTGGGTGCAGGTCCCGGAGACCCGGGGCTGATCACAGTGCGCGGGCGCGCATTATTGGACCAGGCGGATGTCGTCATTTACGACTATTTATCGAATCCACGGCTGCTGAGTTATTGCCCCCGGGCGGAAACGATCTACGTCGGGAAAAAAGCCGCGTCGCATTCGATGACGCAGGAACAGATCAACGCGCTGCTGGTGGAAAAAGCGCGAGAAGGCAAGCGCGTCGTGCGCTTAAAGGGCGGCGATCCGTTTGTGTTCGGAAGAGGCGGGGAAGAGTGCGAAGCGCTCGCGGCGGCGGGCGTAAAGTTCGAAGTGGTCCCCGGCATTACTGCTGCGATTGCAGGTCCCGCTTACGCCGGCATTCCCGTCACGCATCGCGATTTCAATTCGAGCTTCACGCTGATCACCGGTCACGAGAAGGAAGAGGAGTACAAGGAGTCCGAAAGCCGCTCGCGCGATGCAGCGGTCGGCTCAAGCGATATCGACTGGGCCAGCGTCGCGAAGCTGCCGTGCATCGCGTTCTACATGGGCGTGAAAGCGCTGCCGCGCATCTGCGAAAAGCTGATGGCGAACGGAATGAGCGGCGAAACACCGGCGGCGACGATACAGTGGGCGACGACGCCGAAGCAACGGACCGTCACCGGCACGGTGCGCGACATCGTGCAGAAAGTGGCGGAGGCGAAGATCGGCGCGCCGGCGATCACGATCGTCGGCCGTGTCGTTGAGATGCGCCAGGCGATCAACTGGTTCGAATCACGTCCGCTGTTCGGTCAGACGATCGTCGTCACGCGCACGCGGCAGCAGGCGAGTGCGCTGTCGCAGAAACTCGAGGCGCTCGGCGCTCGCGTGATCGAAGCGCCGACAATTGACCTTGCGCCGCCGAAAGACTTCACCGAAGTCGATGACGCCATCAAACATGCCGCCCATTACGACTGGATCATCTTCACGAGCGCCAACGGCGTGCGCTTCACGCGCGCACGCCTGGACGCGATGGAGCGTGACGTGCGCGTCTTCGGCACCGCCGACATCGCCGCGATCGGCGACGCGACCGCGGAGGCGATTCGTCGCGAGCTTGCACTCCACGTCAACCTGTGCCCCGATGATTTCGTCGCGGAGGCGTTGGTGCATGCCCTGCAAGGCCACGGCCAGATCGCGGGGCATAAGTTCTTGTTATTGCGCGCGGACATCGCGCGACCCATCCTCCGCGATCAACTCAAAGCCCACGGCGCAGCCGAAGTTCGCGACGTCGCTGTTTATGAAACGAAGCCGGCGGAGAACTTGCCCGATGAGCTGTTGACTGCGAGCGACGCGGGCGAGGTGAACTGGGTTACGTTTACCAGCAGCAGCACGGTAAAGAATTTCGTGTCGCTGCTGGGAAGCAATTACGCGACGAAGCTGAAGAACGTGAAGATCGCAAGCATTGGACCGATCACGAGTCAGACGCTCCGCGACCTTGGTCTAACGCCGACAATCGAGGCCGAAACGTATAACGTCGACGGATTGGTTGAAGCAGTGGCGGGCAAATGATCATGTGGCACAGCCGCCCCCGGCTGTGCTTCTGCTCGCGCATCGAGCACAGCCGAGGGCGGCTGTGCCACACGCGGCTCGGATTCAAACAAATCGACGGTCCGACTGTATAATCCTGACCATCACACACGGGGCGGAAGGATTCTGCGGAGGACGAGGCGTTTGCGCCGATTGCGTGCGGGTCAAATCTCGTTGACATTGATGCTGATCCTGGCGGCGCTGAGCGTCGTCGGGCTCGGCTACTGGACCTATTCGAGCACGCACGACCAGGTGCAGGACGGTCGGCAGACGATCGTCTTCTGGGGCGGGAATTTTCTCGGCGATGAAATCTACGCCCTCGTTCACCGGTTCGAAGAAAAGAATCCGCAATACAAAGTGATCATGAGCCAGTCGGTCGCGCGCGATCTGGTGGGCGATGCGCAGCGGCTCATGTGCGCGATCGCGGGGGATGTTCCGCCGGATGTCGTGTTCTTCGATCGCTTCGCGATTGGCGAATGGGCGGCGCGGGGGGCGATGACGGATCTTGATCCCTTCATCGCCAGGCAGGATCCGAAGGACCCGTATCGCGTCGATCTCTCCGAGTACTACGACTTCACGGTGAAAGAGGCGAGCTACGCGCCGCCCGGAAGTGGCGAGAAGGCGCACTTGTATGGCGTGCCAATTACCGCGGACAGTCGCGAGCTGTTCGTGAATTGCGATTTGCTCCGGCAGGCCGGACTGGTCGATGAGCGCGGCAATCCAAAACCGCCCAAGACCTGGGATGAGCTGCGCGAATACGAGAAGAAGCTGACGATCTTCAATCGGCCCGGCGACAAGACGAGCGGCATCAAGCGTCTCGGTTTCGCGCCGAATACCGGCAACAGTTACCTCTACATTTACTCGTGGCAGGCCGGCGGGGAGTTTATGAACCCCGACCGCACGAAGGTGACGCTCGACGCGCCGCCGAACGTTCGGGCACTGAAGTTCATGACCGAATGCTACGACGACCTCGGCGGGGTGGCGCAGGTCGACGCGTTTCAGGCGAATCAGCAGGCCGGTGATCTCGATCCGTTTCTGCGTGGCGATCTCGCGATGGAGATCAACGTCGCGGGGTTCATGGAAACCATTGCCGACTGGAAGCCGGAAATGGATTTCATGATGGTTCCCGCGCCGATGCCGGCCGACCAGCTCGCCGCGGGGAAACCGCCGATCACCTGGGCCGGCGGACATTCGCTCGTCATCCCGCAGACCGCCAAGCAGAAAGAGGGCGCGTTTAAGCTGATTCAATACATTTGTAGTGAAGAGGGCGAGCGGATCCTCGAGCAAGGGCGGCACGATACGAAGTCTGCTGAAGGTCGGCTGTATGTCCCGCGCGGTCTCGCGAATCGCAAGCTCTACGAAGCGTTCATCAAGGAATACGTCGATGCCAATCCGACGCTTCCGCCGGCGTTCAAGCAGGCGTTCGCGACGATTCGCGAGCTGATGCCGCACACGCTGATCCGCCCGGTCACGCCGGTGGGGCAGCTGCTGTGGAACAAGCACATGCGGGCGTACGAAGCAGGCGTGAACCACGAATACGCCGACGAGGCGAAGAAGACGGGGCAGGACGAGTACAAGCTGGCGCTGGCGAAGAATCAGGTCGAGGTGCAGGAGGGGCTGGATGAGATCCTGCATCCGCCGCCGTCGTCGCCCGTCAATTGGACACCGTATTTTGTGATCTACGGCGCGCTCGTCGCGCTGCCGTTTGTCGCGCTGGTGATCGCGTATCGCAAGCGAAAGCGCGAGTATGGCTATCGCGCGCGGGAGGTCGGCGCTGCGATGCTCTTCCTGTCGCCGTGGACGATCGGATTCATCGCGTTTGTCGGCGGCCCGATTCTGTTCAGCATTATCTTCAGCTTCACGCGCTACGACATCCTCTCGCCGGCGCGATACGTCGGCGGCGGGAATTACACGCGCGTCGCGACCGATCCGAACTTTTACGTCAGCCTGATCAACACCGCGTACATGATCATCGCCATCCCGATCACGATGGCGATCAGCCTCGCGATCGCGCTGCTGCTCAACCGCGAGATTCGGGGAATTGGCTTCTATCGGGCCGCGTTTTACATGCCCGCGATTGTGCCACTCGTCGTCGCGAGCCTGATGTGGATCTGGCTGCTTAATCCGAGTTACGGCTTGATCAACGGCGCGCTGATCTGGCTCTACGACACAACCGTAATGCAGTGGCTCGCGGAGATGATTTCGAAAATGCTCGGCCACCCGTTCCATTTCGGCCTCCCGCTGTGGCTGCAGAGCGAAAACTGGAGCAAGCCGTCGCTGATTCTCATGAAAATCTGGGCCGCCGGTGGTGGGATGATCATCTGGCTCGCGGGGCTGCAATCGATCCCGCAGGAGATGTACGAGGCCGCGAAAGTTGACGGCGCCAGCAGCTGGCAGCGGTTCAAGAACGTGACGATCCCGCTGCTCAGCCCGTACATCCTCTTCAACATCATCATCGGATTGATCGGCACGATGCAGATCTTCGCCGAGAGCTACATCATGACCGCCGGCGGGCCGAAAGATTCGACGCTGTTCTATGCCTACTACCTGTTTCAGCAGGCATTCCAATTCTTCCGCATGGGCTACGCGAGCGCCCTCGCGTGGATCCTGTTCATCGTGGTGCTGGTGCTGACGCTCACGCAGCTGTGGCTCAGCAAGAAGTGGGTGTACTATGAGCAGGGTTGATGTGGAAACACCTGTGGCTGCCCAAGACCCATGTGGCACAGCGGCCCCCGGCTGTGCTCCCGGGAAAGCACAGTCCGGGCGCGCCGGGACTATGCCACATGCAAACCGCAGATGGGACCGCATCGGCCGCTACGTCGCACGTCGTGGCTGGTTGCATCTCACCCTGCTCTGCGGCGTTGGGATCTTCATCTTCCCTTTCGTCTGGATGGTCGCGACGAGTTTGAAGACGGATGAGGAATTGACGAGCAATTCGTGGTGGCCGGAGATTCCGACCTTCCGCGATCATTCGCCCTATGTTTTGCCAACCCCGGCACTGGTGAAGCCGCTGGAAGTGAGAGAAAAAGCGTGGGACGAGCGCTCGCCCAAATTGCTCGACATCACCCGAAAGGCGGTATCTGAGGAAATCTCACGGCAGAAGATCGATTTCGTCAATGCCAACCAATTTCGCGAAGCGTCATCGGCCGCGGTCGTGAATCTGCTTTCGGCGCGGCTCAACATAAAGCTGTGGGACGGGACGGAGCCGGCGCTGCTGGACGCCTATCGCACGCTGCTCACGCCCGAGATCGTAAAGAACGGAATGGAATCGCGGCTGGCGCGGTTTGAAGTGCTGGGACTTTTGTTGCGCACGCTCGACGCGCACATCTACACCCTCGCGGGCGCAAAGCAGATCGCGTCGCAGTGGAAGGTCGAATCCGGCGACGGGCAATTGCTGCAGGGCGCCGATGGCGTGAACTACCTCAAGTATCACTTCGATAATTCGAGCAGCGACCCCGTCGTGCTGCGATACGATTTCGATTTTCCGGTCGATCCGTCGCAGATGCACAAACTGCTGTTCAGCTTCAAGGCGGACAACAGCTGGCACGGCGTGGATGCGACGCTTGACGTCGGCGGAAAGCGGTGGAAATCCGAGCGGCCGAGCTACGTCGCACAAACGCGCCCCGGCAGCATTCCCTTCCAACCGCCGACGTTTGAGGACGATACCTACAAGCCGAAACTGTGGATCCCGCTACAGGAAGCGAAAGATGCTTACGTCGATTCAAGCAACGCGGGAAAGCACGCGACGCTGCGTTTGATTCTTACCCCGAGTTCGACGACGCGCGCGATCTATGCAAAGGTCATCCGAAACTACTCTCGCGCGTTTTACTCCGTTCCTTTTTGGACCTACGTCGCCAACAGCGTGATCCTCGTCGCGCTGATGACGCTCGGCACGCTCTTCAGTAGTACGTTTGTAGCCTATGCATTCGCGCGACTGCGCTGGCCGGGACGTTCGCTCGCGTTTGTACTGCTGCTCTCGACGATGATGCTACCGGGACAGGTGACGATGATCCCGTCGTTCATGATCTGGCGGGCGCTGGGCTGGTACAACACGCTGAATCCGCTGTGGGTGCCCGCGTGGCTTGGCGGGGCGTTCTTCATCTTCCTGATGGTGCAGCACATGAAGACGATCCCGCGGGAGTTGGAAGAGGCGGCGCGGATCGACGGGCTGAACGCGGTGCAGACTTGGTGGTATATCTTCGTCCCGCTCGTGAAACCCGCGGCCGCGGCGATCGCGATCATGACCGTCATGGGGGCGTGGAACGAATTCATGGGCCCGCTGATTTATTTGCGCGATCAATCGCGATTCCCATTGAGCCTCGGCCTGTTTGCGGTCCGCGCCGACCAATCGACCATGACCGATTGGACGATGCTCATGGCCGGCAATGTGCTGATGACCCTGCCCGTGATTCTGATGTTCCTGCTCTTCCAGAAATACTTCGTGAAGGGGATGGTCATGACGGGGATGAAAGGGTGATGAATCGGGTGATTGGTTATTGGTGATTGATTAAAAGCCGCCTTCATCAATCACCCATAACCAATCACCATTCTGTTCATCGCCTCTTCACGATCCCCCGTTATCTTTCCGCCCAACCTGGAAGGAGATTTCTCATGAAGAATCGTCACTGGATTCTCGCGGCGGCGCTGAGCGTTTCGCTGGCGAGTGGTTTTGTGGTCAAGGCTCGCGCTGAAGAAAAGGACGAAGGCGACGAGCAGAAGATCAAGCTGACCGACGCGCCGCAAGCGGCGCAGGATGCGATCGCGAAGGAGAGCAAGGGCGCGAAGGTCGAAACCGTCGACAAAGAAACCCGCGATGGCAAGACGGTGTACGAAGCCGACGCGATCGTCGACGGCAAGAACCACGAGATCGTTGTGGACGGCGACGGAAAGGTCATCAGCAACAAGCTCGACATGGAGGAAGACGAAAAGGGCGAGAAGGGTGAAAAAGGCGAGAAGGGCGAGAAGGAAGAAAAGGACGAAGTGAAAGTCCCGCTCGATCAGGTCCCCGCCGCCGTCAAAGCGACCTTCGCCAAGGAGTCGGACAACGCCGAGGTGAAGGAGGTCGAGAAGGAATCGGAGAAGGGCAAGAACGCCTACGAGACGAAAGTCGACATCAACGGCAAGAAGTACGAGATCAAAGTCGCCGAGGACGGCACGCTCCTGAAGAAGCAGCTGAAGATGGGCGAAAAGGACGAGCACAAGGGCAAGAAAGAAAAGGACGAAGACGACGAGAAGGAAGAGAAAGGCGAGAAGAAGTAAATCGCTCTCGATCGCCTCGCCATATCCCGTAGGGTCCGCTTCAGCGGACCGGTTACTCGCCTTTTGGAGCGAAGGAATAACCGGTCCGCTGAAGCGGACCCTACGGGATTTTCGGTAGACTAAACGTATGCGCGTGCTGCTCATCGAAGATTACGACCTGCTTCGTCAATCCCTCGAGCAGGGCCTGCGCGAAGAGGGGTATGCGGTCGATGCAGCGCGCGATGGGGAGACAGGGCTTTGGCAGGCGCGCTCCGGAAACTACGACGTCATCGTGCTCGATCTGATGCTGCCGGGGATCGATGGGCTTTCTATCCTCAAAAAATTGCGCGAAGAGAACTCGCCGAGCCATGTGCTGATTCTGACGGCGAAGGATTCGACCAGCGATCGCATCAAAGGCCTGGACATGGGGGCGGATGATTACCTTGTGAAGCCGTTTGCACTGGGCGAACTGCTCGCGCGCGTGCGGGCGCTGGTGCGGCGGAAATATGACGCGAAATCGCCGGTGATTCAGATCGCGGATCTCCACATCGACACCACCGCGCGTTCGGTATCGCGCGGTGGAGAGCGCATCGACCTCAGCGCCCGCGAATATGCGCTGCTCGAGTTCATGGCCCATCGCGTCGGGCAGATCGTCACGCGCACCGAAATCTGGGATCACGTCTACGACGACGCTTCAACCGCGGAGAGCAACGTGGTGGATGTCTTCATCGGCCACTTGCGCCGCAAGATCGAGCGCGACGGCTCGCCGCGGCTCATTCACACGCGGCGCGGAATCGGATACCTCCTCGGCGAGGTGCAGACGTGAAATCGCTCCGCGGACGACTCCTGATGGGGGCGACGATCTCGACGCTGGTCGTTTTCCTCCTCTCGGGGCTGGCGATTTATTTTACCGTGCGCGCGTACCTGCTGATCGAATTCGACAACACGCTCGAGAGCAAAGCGGGCGCGATCGCATCGATCGCGGAGGTGGACGCGGGGCAGCTCAAGGTCGAGTACGACACGCAGCAGATGCCGGAGTTTTCGCGGAGGAACGATCCGGAGTTTTTTCAGGTGTGGTTGAAGGATTCGCAGCAGTCGCTGGGGTCGACGACGCTGGGCGAGAAGAATCTTCCGCGGCCGGCCTCCGGGGAACGCGCGGTGACGAAGCTCATTCTGCCCGATGGGCGCGTCGGCCGGGCATTTTCGATGTCCTTCCCGCTGCACATGGAGGAGGACGAACGGCCGTCAACGCTTCCGTCGCGCATGGCGACGATCGTCGTTGCCGCCGACATTGACGAGATCAGCGCGCGCATGTCGCGCCTGGCCATGTTGCTGCTCGGGGTGTGCGGCGTGGCGACGGGCGTGTCGCTCCTGGCGACGCGCGTGATCGTCGATCGCTCGCTTGCGCCGGCGAGTGAAATCGCGGAGAAAATCTCGCGCGTCGGCCTCGCAGATTTGAAAGAGCGCATCGCGGTCGAAGCTTCACCCACCGAGCTCGTGCCGATCGTCGAGCGCTTAAACGAAATGCTGGGCCGCCTCGACGCCGCGTTCGTGCGCGAAAAAGCGTTCACTGGAAACGTCGCCCACGAGCTGCGAACGCCGCTGGCAGGCATGAAGGCGGCGCTGGAGGTCTGCGCCCATCAGCCGCGCGATCCGGGCGAATACCGTCGTGTCCTGGGGGAATGCCTCAATGCGGTTGATTTGATGCATCGCATGGTCGAATCGCTGCTGTCGCTCACGCGGCTTGGCGCCGGGCAGGTCGCTCCGCACGTTGAGCCGATCGCGCTTGAGCCGCTTCTGCGCGAATGCTGGGATGCCGCCCAGCCGATCGATGCCGTCGATGTGCAGTGGCACGTTTCGTCCGACGTGATCGTGAGCGCCGATCGGCAGCTGCTGCGCTCGGTTCTGCTGAACCTCGTGGACAATGCTGCGTCGTACGTGACGCCCGGCGGGAACATCCGGCTGGCGACGGCGATGTCGGACGATTCGGTCGAACTCCGCATCGCGAACAGCAGTCCGCCGCTCCTGCGCGACGACGTCGACAAAGTGTTTGCTCCGTTCTGGCGGGCCGACCCCTCGCGCACGGCGACGGGACGCCACTGCGGCTTGGGGCTGACGCTGACGCGCGGGTATGTCGAGCTCATGGGCGGAAAAATCTCCGCCGCGAGCGATGCGAAAGAATTCACGATCGTGATGTCGCTTCCCGCCGCGAAACGCCGGGCCGATATACCACCAGCAGAAGCCTCGACGACATTCCGCAGGACGATCTCATCCGGCGCGGCGCCGCCCCGATAATTTCGCTTGCCGCGCGGGCGTCCCATAGTGGCGATGCCTGCATCGCGGCTGCAGGCTCACTTTTGATCGCGTGGATTCATCGCGCCGAAGCCAGGCCGTGTGGTTGGCGTGGGTGGGAGTTCACCGTGTGCCCGCATTACGTCCGCCAGCATCGCCGCAGCGCGCACGACGTCGCTCGGTTGCCATTGCAATTTACTCGCAAGTGCGGTTGGGAAGGTTTGCGCGTACGCGAGAAGATCCTGACTCGTTGAGAGCGACAACGCGCTCGCGGCGTCCCACACTGCTTGTGCAACGCGCATCTCGGCTCCGACGATCGTCGCGCCGAAGTCACCGGGAGCGGCTGGGGCTGGGGACGGAGCAAGTCGCATGCGGCGCCGAATCACCTCCTGCATTATCGCGGCTACGGCATTATAGCTGGCACATCTCCCAGAGATGGTTCTCGATATACGAAGCGGAAATCCAGCCATAGCCTTGCTCTGGGCCCTTCGAATTCGGCGACGGATTGCCGGCGCCCCACGCGCCGCTCCAGCTGTTTCGAAGAACGAAATATCCGCCCATTGGCTCGGCTGGGTCGGGCGCAAAGCCAGTGATGCAGATCGCGTGGCCCGCGATGACAACCGCGCCGGGCGGCGGATCGAGCACGCGCCCGTATTGCCAACCGACGAGCGTCTGCCAGTTGTCGTTCTTCGGCGTGAGCGGATCGGCGAAGACCGGCAAGCTGATCGCAACCGGCCGTTGCGCCGTTTGCAGCGCGCTGCACAGCGCCTGCGCCGCGCCCGCTGGCGGATTGAACGCATCGTTGAAGAGGGCCGCACTGTGCGTGTGCGTATTGGCATTCGCGATCGCGGTCGGTGTTGGAATTCCCGGCGGCTGCTCCTGGGTCACGTTGCCTGCAATGGGCGTCCCGTTGTAATGCCAGAAGCTTTCTTCGCAGACGCCAACGCTCTGGAGAACGTCTTTCGCGCAGCGGATAAACGTGCCGTCAGCCAGGGGATTGGGGTCGGCGTCGCGCATCTTCGCGGCCCAGAAAAGGAATTGCTCGGAGAAATCCACGGTGGGCTCAGTCGCGATCGACAAATGCTCCAGCAGCGCGACGACTGCGTGCGCGACGCACGTTCCGCGTTGCCCCTGATAGCGAACCGGCCACGATGTCTTCGGCCGAAGATCGAGCGCGCCGCAGGTCACCGCCGCAGGCGGAGGCGCGGCTGCTGCGGCTGCAAATTTCGGAACGGCGGCGCCAGTTTTCCATTTCGACTTGGGTGGCGGAAGCGCCCCGCGGCCGAGTGGGAGGATCGCGCCAGCCGTCGCGCTGGTCGCGACCTTCATGAAGTTCACGCTCATCCGCTGCGTGCCGGCCTTCTCAAGTTTCGTGACATTCACGCCTTGCTGGCTCAGCGATGGAAACGCGTAAAGCAAGCTCAGCATCTCTTCCGCGGAATGCACGCCCGCCTGCTGTAACACCGCGCGTTCGTCGGGTGTCAGCGTTACCTGTTTGGCCAAGTCATCGACAAAGTTCGGCATGTCCGGCTCCTGATTTAGCGCCTCGCAATCTTCAGGAGCTCGACTGTAGAAATCATTGGATCACACGCTATTCACCTAATCAGGTGAGTGGCTGCGATTTGCTCGACGATGCAGTTCCCCTAAAAAAAACGCGACGCTCGAAGCGAGCGTCGCGATCGAATCTTGAATTCTGGAGATGCTCACGCCTTGGGCGGTTCTTTGGCCTTCAGCCACGGCATCAGCTTGCGGAGACGGCGTCCGGTGACTTCGACCGGGTGGTTGTTGTCTTTCTCGTACAACGCCTTGAAGTTCTTCATCCCGCCTTCGTATTCGGCGCGCCAGCCCTTGGCGAACGTGCCGTCCTGAATTTCCTTCAGGATTTGCTTCATTTCCTTCTTCGTCGCGTCATTCACGATCCGCGGACCGCTTTTGAGATCGCCCCATTCGGCGGTGTTGCTGATGCTGTAACGCATGTAACCCAAGCCGCCCTGGTAGATGAGATCAACGATCAGCTTCACTTCGTGAACACATTCGAAGTACGCCATCTCCGGCGGATAGCCCGCTTCAACCAGCGTTTCGAAGCCGGCCTTGATGAGAGCCGAGAGACCGCCGCAGAGAACGGCTTGTTCGCCGAAGAGGTCAGTTTCGCATTCGTCCTTGAAGGTGGTTTCGATCACGCCGCTGCGCGCTCCGCCGATGCCGCGCGCCCAGGCGAGGCCGATCTTTCGCGCGTTGCCCGTCGCATCCTGATGAATCGCCAGCAAACACGGCACGCCGCCGCCTTTTTCGAATTCGCTGCGAACGAGGTGGCCCGGGCCCTTGGGGGCGACGAGCAGCACGTCGTTTTCCTTCGGAAGATCGATCGTCTTGAAGTGCACGTTGAACCCGTGCGTGACACCGACCGCCGCGCCCTTTTTCAGGTTCGGCTTGATGCTCTTGTTCCACACTTCCGGCTGAACCTCGTCCGGCAGTGTGATGATGACGAGATCCGCCTGCTTCACCGCGTCTTCGACGCTCATGGGTTCGAAGCCATGTTCGATCGCGAGGCGGCCATTGGCGCTGTCCTTGCGGTTGGCGACGATCACCTTGACCCCGCTGTCGCGGAGGTTGAGGGCGTGGGCGTGTCCCTGCGAACCAAATCCAATGATGGCGACCGTCTTCCCCCTGAGGGCGTCGAGCGGCGCATCTTTTTCATAAACCATCTTCAAATCGGCCATATCAGCTCCTGAATTCGTGAAAAGTCCGGCAAATCTAATGGAATCGCGGTGGTGTGTCAAAAACCGGAGGCTCGCTTCAGATTGACACGTTCGTGCGCGAACTTGCGCGGAAGACCACAATGTCGTGGTTCTTTTTAGGCGCGCGGCGTGATAGATTTCTCGCGGGTTTGAGCATTTCTTCCAGCCATTTCGATCTGGATCAAGGGGAGGCCGTGGCGCCGCCGATCGCGGCGCGCCCGGTCGGTGTGAATCTCCGTTTACCACGTCCGACGGTTCAGTCGCTGCTGATCGGGCTTCGATGGATGCGCGTGTGGCTCGTGCGCGCGTTGGAGAGATGCCTGCCGCTGGTTCTGTTTCGGGCGGTGGTGGCACCGATCGTGTTGATACGCGCGCTGCGCGGATTGCGTGCTCATCGGGCGGCGCTGCGTGAGCTTGGCCGGCGGCAGAAAGTCTTCGCGAAACCGGTCTCTACGATCGCGCTCCTGCGGGCGCGCTATCAGAATCAACTGACGGATCTGGTTCGCCACTGGCCCGACCGGCTTTGTGAGCCGCGCTGGCAGAAGCGATGCGCGCTTTTTGGCGAGGATGTGCTTCGCGGCAGCCTCGCGACGGGCCGGCCGGTGGTACTGGTCACGCTTCACTGCGGCCCGACACTGCAGATGTTTCACTGGCTGCGCGCGTCGGGCCTCGAGATCGCCGCGATGACGAGCTCGCATTATGACCCTTCGGATCGCATCCGCATTCACTATGTCCAGCAAGGCGATCGGGCGAACGGGCTTGCCGGCGTCCCGTGGGTTTTCGGGACGAGCCTCGACGATCTCTTCAACATCAAGGAATTTCTTGCGGCGCCCAATCGCGCGTTGCTGATGGCGATGGATGCGGTCGGCGGGAAAACCGCCGTGACCATCGGGAGTGAATCGCTTCGCCTCAACGTTCAGCTCGGCGGATTCACCCTCGCCGCCATCACCAACGCGATCGTCATCCCGTGCCTCGCCCGCACCCGCTCGCGTCTGCGCTGTGAAATTCACTTCCGCCCACCGGTTCCCGACGACTTGATCATCCACCGTAACCGACCCGCCGCCGCAGAACATGTCCTGCGCGAGCTTCTCCCGCTCGTCGCCGAACTTCCCCAGCAAGCCGACGCATGCACGCTTCTTCACGTCGCCTAGAGGAACTGGACCAAAGTCGTACGTGATTTTCCTGGTCGAGCAGCAAGATAAGCGTAGCGGGAACGGTCTCTCGCCACCGTGCCGTCAAACTCGACCAGGAGAACCATGATCGACCTGCTGGAACTGCGGCGATTTCTCAGCGTGACGCTTAGCGGAGGTGGAACGCTCAGCGTCGTGGGGACGAACGGTGCGGACACCATCCTCTTCGAACGAAGCGGAAGCAGCATCGTCGTCCACGACAACGGCCAGCTCTCCACGGTGGATGCGTCGAAAGTGCAGCGCATTCAGGTGAGTACATCGGGCGGGCCCGATCTTGTTGATCTTGGCAGCCTCGCCAAACCCGCGATCCTGAACGGCGGGCGCGGGAACGACAGCCTTTGCGGAGGAAAGGGGAACGATCAAATCTTCGGCGGCGGCGGGAACGATTACATGTTCGGCGCCGAAGGCAACGACACGCTGCAAGGCGACCTGGGTTATGACAATATGCTCGGCTTTTCCGGCGATGACACCTTCATTCCGCTCAGCGATGCCAGCGGCGACGATTCGATTTTCGGGCAGGATGGGAACGACACCGTTACCTACGCCGGTTTCAACACCGACATTTCCGCCTTCGTCACGACGGGCGCGCCCGCGATCATCACTGACGACCACATTCGCGCCGATATCGAAACGCTGATCGGCGGAAGCGGAAACGATACGCTGTTCAACGGCAGCCGGCGCGGGATCCACATTTTCGGTGGCGCGGGCCATGACACGATCCAGGGCGGCGGTGGGGCCGACACGATCGACGGCGGATCCGGAACCGACTCGATCAAAGGCGTCGCGGGCGACGATCATTTCATCGTCGGCGACGGTGAAGCGGACACGGTGGATGGCGGAAGCGGCACCGATGTTCTGGATACGACCGACGCGGGA
Source organism: Phycisphaerae bacterium (assembly GCA_025924315.1). Classification (GTDB taxonomy): domain Bacteria; phylum Planctomycetota; class Phycisphaerae; order Tepidisphaerales; family Tepidisphaeraceae; genus JAICIO01. The sequence goes on along the minus strand of JAICIO010000061.1, from coordinate 8,851 downwards.
ATTGATGTCGCGACGAATGTGCCGTAACCGATCTCGATGGGTTGGGTGCGCCGGTTATGCATGAAATAACCGGTGCGCTGAAGCGCACCCTACAAATCCTTGAGGGCGAGCAGCTTTTCTCCGACGCGTTTGAGATGACTTTTGCCGATCGACGGGAAGCACATGCTCTCGAGCTCGCGCTGGCGGAGGTAGTCGATTATCGCCTCCAGGCCTGCGTCACTTGAGATCAGCTCCCACAGCGGATCGATATACGAATCATACTCGCCATGCGCCGCCTCGAAGCGCGCGGCGTTCGACGGATCCCAGTCCGCCAGCAGAATCTCTCGGATTCGTTCGCGAACGTTTGGGGGACTTCTATGCACGTCACTCATGGCTTCAACAAATCATAGTACGGCCATGTGAAAGGCTTCTCAGAATTCTTTAGTTGTGTCTTATTGAAAACGGTAGACTCACTCAACACGTTCGCGTCACATCTCTCGCGTGAACGTGTTTAAGACCGGGGAGGAGCTCCGCTTCGGGGAACGATTGCAATGTCCGTGTCGCGTCAGGGGAAATTCACGCCCGCACAGAACCACATACTCCAGGAGATCTCATGCGCAAGCGAGGCTTTACGCTCGTTGAACTGCTCGTCGTGATTGCGATTATCGCGGTCCTTATTGCACTGCTGCTGCCGGTGCTGACGCAGGCGCGAAAGGCCGCCGATCGCACCAAGTGCCTCGCGGCGCTCCAGCAGCTTGGCCAGGTCTTCTTCCTCTACTCCACAAATAACAACGGCTGCTGGCCGCTGCAGCGGTTCCAATATCGCCTGACGTTCAACGGCACCACGCGAGAGCGCCGGTGGCACGATTTCCTCAGCAAGTACGCGCTGCGAACTGAAACGTGCCCGGACGGGCTGGCGCGCGGAACCGCGGGCGCACTGGGCCCCTGGATCGATGATGCAGAATTCAAATTCGGCAACAATGTTCTGTGGGGTTGCCCCTCCTGGAAACGCATGACATTGGTTGGAGCAACGTACGGCGCCGCCAGCACGCACACCGGCTACAACATGAACATCTATCCGTTCGCGCCGGACGACTTGATCAATCCGACCGGCAGCTATGTCATCAACCAGTTCAAGATCGCCCAGCAGAATGTCGACGGTTATGTCTATTCCACCGGCAGGCCGCTGACGGCGCTCGCGTTGTGCGGGAAGTTCTTCAAGCAAACGCAGTGGACGCACGCGGCCGAACGCGCGCTGATGTTTGATAGCGTGCATCCGGCCTTTGTCACTTCAAACAGCACGGCGCTTGACTACACAAGCAAGTGGCCGTTCGAACCAGAAACGAACGTGCCGTTTCCTTATGAACCGGATGGCGGAAATTTCTCGTTAGATTTCAACCGCCACGGAAGGCTGGATCGCGGAAACAAGTACAACGTGAACTCGATGAACATGCTGTACTGTGACGGCCACGCCTCGTTTGTCAGCTGCCGTGACGCGTTCCGGGCGATTCGCATGAAGTGAGTGCTTTCCCATTCGCGCTAAGCCGCAAGCGGCACGTCAATGAGCCGCTTGCGGCTTAGCGGGGATTTTCTACGCTTACATCACTGCTGCGGCATCAGCGCGTCGTATTGCTGAACGTTTCCGCGGTCGAGGCAGCATTGGATGATCTGGCGGCCGAGCGGTGCGAGATCGTCCTTGTTGAACTTCGCCAGTTGCGTCGCGAAGAAGTCGTAGAGCTGCTGGGCGCCTTTGTCGTACGCTTCGTCACCCACTTCCGGCTGCGTGTTCACTTGCAAAAACCACCGCGGGACCATTCGGCCTTCAACTTGAAGCTGGAATAACGCGGAGCCGAGCAGCGGGCAGCGCGCGGGTTGAAGCGAATCCGGTTTGAATTTTGCGCTGCCACGGCGCGCAAGATATTCGCGGGCGATCCATTGCGGCATGAAGCCTGTTTCCCACGCGCCGACGTGCTGGTTGGGCGTAAGGATGTAGCGCACCTTGCGCGTATTTTCGAACTGCTCGAGCAGCAGATTCGCCTGATCGATGCGACGTCCCGTTGCGAACGGCCAATAGCTGCCGACGCCTTCGCTGCTCATGCCTTCCTTGTCCACGATGCTCGGGTTGGCAAACCCGCGCGGCGCGACAAGCCGCCAGAGCCACGCGAGCGACGGCGGAAGCAGATGGAAGAGGCCGATGATGCCGTAGGTCGGATTTTCCTTCGTGCAGGGCGGGGTGCGGACGCCGAAGCTGCGGATGTCCACGGTTACCGCTTCATCGACGACATTCGGCACGATCTGCCGCGGCATGATCACGCGTGGGTTGGGGCACGGCTTGCCCGGTGCATCTTCGATGTGTTCCCAGATCAGCGCGCGGCTTTTCGGAACCGCGTCGATGTTCATGAAGACGATCGGCTCGGGAGGTTGCGCGGTCAGTTTTTCCAGGTGCGGATCGGTGCCGTAATCGCGAATGTGGTTGACGCGGACGAACCAGGCATTTTCCGCATCCGTCACGCGCAGGTATTTGGGTGCATCCTGTATTTTCGGATGACACAGCGCCATGTCGTCCGTCACCGGATGCAGGTCGCACGTGCGCGAGATTTCCAGGTGCCGTCGCTCGCCGGTGACGACATTGCGGCCGAGTAGCAATCGCCCGTCCGGCTCGCGATGGACTTGCTCGAGCATTTCGCTCTTTCCGCCGCCGCTCGCGCCCTCGTGCATGATCGTCACGACGTTGTCATAAGGCGTGATCACCTGCACGACCGAGCAGTGTGCGGTGATCCAGCGTTCCTTTTCGCCGAGGTTGATGAGGAAGCCGTATACGCCTTTCTTCGCACTCGGGCCGGGGTAGAGGTTGTAGGCGAACATCTCGTGCAGATTGGCGGTGCGGTTGTGCACGACCATCTGCTTGCCGTCGAACCGCGTGTGACGGAACGGCGGGGCGACGTAAATCACCGCGTGCGGCTCAAACTCATCGGCCAATTCTTCCGGCGTCTGGAAGCCCTGAAGCTGCGCGAGCGCGTACGCGAAAAATGCCGCGTTCGCCGGCGCGATCATGAGGCCATCGACGCCGAGGCCCTTTCGCCCGGCGACGAAACCGAACGCGACCAGTGGTTGATGCGACAGCCACTGAAACGTCTCGTCGCGCAGCGAAGTAAATTCGTAACCGAAGCGATCTTTGAACGTGGGCTTGTCGGTCGGCAGATCGTCCGCGATCACCATGCAATCCGGATCGCGGCGGCGCATGTACGGCTCTGGATAGTTGGCAACAACGCCATTGCGCACGCGTGCGACCGTCGCTTCGAGGATCGAACCTTTCTCGGGGACGTCATAACGCACTTCGAATTCGTCAAGGCCTGGCCCGCCACAGGCGAGGTCGATCAGCTCGGCCGCATCTGTCGGCCAGATCACGCGCGGCGCTTTGATCAAAACATCTTTGGCGTCTTTGGGAAGGTTGAGCTTGGTCCAGTCAAACGAGTTCATAATGGCCGCGGAATGTACGGAAGAACGGTTCGTCTACAAGGCAAAACTTTGTGAATTGTAGGGATGTTGTATCGCGAAGACGCGAAGGCTCGCGAAGATTCGCGAAGAAACGCCAGATTCATTTCGAATTCTTCTTCGTGACCTTCGCGCATCTTCGCGCCTTCGCGACAGGCATTCAGGCATGTCGCGGAAGGCCGGCAAGGTAGGCGCCGATGGCGATCACGACGATGCCGAGCCAATTCAGCGCAGACGGGCGATCTTTCAGGAGAAGAAACGCGAGGATCGCGGCGAAGGGGACGCTCATTTTGTCGATCGGCGCAACCTGCGTCGCCTCGCCGAACTGCAATGCTTTGAAATAGAACAGCCATGAGCAGGCGCCCGCGAGGCCCGAAAGGGCGATCATCGTCAGCGGACGGATGGTGACCGTGTGCACCTTCGACCACACGCCCATCACCGTGCAAAGCCCGACCAGGAAGATCGTCATGATGATGCTGCGAATTCCCGTCGCGAGCGTGTCGTTCACGTCTTTCATTCCGACCTTCCCGAAGATCGGCACGAACGCGGCGCACACGGCCGAGAGTAGGGCGTAGATCAGCCAGCGTTGTTCAAACATGGCACCTTCCGTTTTTGAAGATTTGTAGGGTCCGCTTCAGCGGACCGGTTACTATCCGTTCGTGAAGAGAATAACCGGTCCGCTGAAGCGGACCCTACAAGAGGGTAACTTGATGTCGCAAGTTGATCAGGTCGGTGACGGGATTTACCGCATCTCGATGTTCAATCCGCAGATTGGGATCACGTTCAACCAGTTTCTAATAGACGATGATCAGCCCGCGCTGATTCACACCGGCACGCACCACATGTTCGATGACGTGTACGCGGCGATCAGCAAGGTGCTGGATCCGAAGACCCTGAAGTACGTGATCGTCCCGCATTTCGAGGCCGACGAGTGCGGCGGGATGGGGCGTTTTGTGAAGGAAGCAAAGGATTCGACGCTCGTTTGCAGCGAGGTGGGTGCGGCCGTGAATCTGTCGGGGTGGGATTATGTCGGACCGGTGAAAGGCGTCCGCGATGGGGACAAGATCGATCTCGGCAAGCACAGGCTGCGGTTCCTCGAGACGCCGCACGTGCATCATTGGGATTCGATGATGCTGATGGACGAGACGACGCAGTCGCTTTTTCCGGCGGATTTGTTTCTGCAACCGGGCGATCAGCCGCACACGGTTTCGGAAAATCTGGGGAAGGAAATGTGCGGGCTCTATCGCACGGTCGGAATTTTCGGCGGACGAGAGCCGGTGCTTCAAGTCGTCGATCGCGTGGAAAAGATGAACTTCAAGCGCATCCATCCGATGCACGGCGGAAGTTTGGTGGAAGAAGTGCTGCCGAAGTATTATGACGCGCTGCGAAAGGAGCGCTTCTGGTACGACGGGCGGATCTTTGGCCGGTCGCTTGTATCGTGATTGTCGAAAACCCATTTAGCCGCGGGGCTCGCCCCGCGCGAGACGCGTTTCGCTTCGTGGCGCCCGCGCGGGGCAAGCCCCACGGCTAAATAATACAGTTCATTCCGGCTTGCAATTCCTGTTTGTGGCGATTAATTGACTCTCCAGAGAGCTTCGATCCCATCGACGGGCATGGATGTTCGGTCGGCGGATCGATCGTGGGAGAGCGCGTGGGTTGGAGAGGAAAGCGACCGTGCGCGCGGCGGTCATGGATTGCCGTCGCGATAGGGTTGGGACTTTTCTGCTGCGCTTCCGAAGCTCAGACGATTTCCTGGAATACAACGAGTGGCAGCTGGACCGATTCCGCGAATTGGTCGCCGCAAGATGTGCCGGATCAGGCCAGCGAGGCGGCGCTGTTTGCCTCGCCAATCGCGGATAGCGCCGACATCACGCTGAACGCGCCCATCACCATCGGCACGCTCGAGATGAGCGCCGATCATCCCAATCTCACGATCCAGAGCCTCGGCAATCTGACGGTGAATACGGCCGACATTTCATCCACCGCGGCGCAAATTCTCGTGCAATCGGGCGGAGCGCTGAACGCGACTTCGCTCGTCACGAATTCCACGATCACGATCAACGCCGGCGGACAGCTTTCCGCGACGCATTATGTGCAGGCGAGGGGCAACAACGGTTTCATTTCCGGCACGCTCGACGCGAGCAGCGGCAGCATTGAGGTGAACCAGGGGATCATCACGTCCGACGGCGCCGGCGTGATTCGCTCAAACGCGATCACTGTTGTGGATCAATCGGGCGTGACGCTTCAGAACGGCGGACAGCTTCAGACGAATTCGTTCGATCTCAATGGCGAACTGCGACTGAGCAATGGCACGGCGACGTCAACCAACGCGATCCAGGTGAACGGCAGCGGAGTCGTGAGCGGGTCCGGCACGCTCAGCAGCACGCAGGTCAATGACGAAGCCGTCGTGAATCCGGGCTCGCGCTCCGGTCCGACAGTAACCACCGGCGATCTGCATTTCACCGGCAATCTCGCTTTCCGAAGTACGACAACGAATCTCCAGATCGACATCACTTCCACCGGCCACGACACGGTGCACGTGGACGGCGCGGCGACGCTCAGCACGCATCTCGCGGTTGCCGTCGCCGGGTCATTCGTTCCCGCAACGGATTCGGAGTACGTGATCCTGACCGGCGACAGCATCGACATCAGCGGAATCGATTACGAGCATGCCTTTGAGGATATGAATCTCGCGGACCGCGTTTCGGTGAGCAATGACGACGACGGCGTGATCGGCTCGTTTGAGCTCCTCAAGCGCCTGACCGGCATGGGCAACGAAGAGCTCGTACTCGCGCACTTTCAGGCCGTTCCCGAACCGCAACTCGCGCTGATTGTAATCGGCCTTGTCCCACTCCTGCGCCGTCCGCGACGACGCTCCATGAAGCGGCGGGGCTTTGCCCCGTGCCGAGCGTCGACCGGGGCAAGTCCCGCCGCTTCATAACCGCCTTTGCCAAGGTGGCAGGCCCTTCCCCTCGCCTGTCGAAATGGCAACCCTCCCGATTTGTGAACATTTGCCGAACATCCGCTAACTCTCTGTCGTACAGTTAATTGAAACACGGTGTGCCGTGGCATTTCTTGGCACATTCGTTGCTCTAATCACAATTCAAGCCGGGTCGGGCGGGAGGTCTCTCGTGTCCGCATCGGGCGTTTAAGGAGAGTTTTATCATGGCAAAAGTCATTGGCATCGACCTGGGCACGACCAACTCCGTGGTCGCGATCATGGAAGGCGATCAGCCCAAGGTGTTGATCAATTCTGCTGGCAGCCGAATCACGCCGTCGGTTGTCGGTTTCAATGAAAAGGGCGAGCGACTGGTCGGAACCGTCGCGAAGAATCAGCAGGTCACCAATCCGAAGAACACCATCTTCAGCATCAAGCGCTTCATGGGCCGCCGGCACAGTGAGGTGGCGCAGGAAGAGAAGATGGTCCCGTACGAAATCGTCGGTGGGCCGGAAGAATACGTGAAGGTGAAGGTCCGCGGAAAGGACTACACGCCGGAAGAGATCAGCTCGTTCATCCTTCAGGATCTGAAGAAGACGGCTGAAGATTATCTCGGCGAGAAGGTCACCGAAGCGGTCATCACCGTTCCGGCGTACTTCAACGACGCGCAGCGCAAGGCGACGAAGGACGCGGGTGAAATCGCGGGCCTGAAGGTCATGCGCGTTCTCCCCGAGCCGACCGCCGCTGCTCTGGCGTACGGCCTCGACAAGAAGAAGAACGAGAAGATCCTGGTCTTCGACCTCGGCGGCGGCACGTTCGACGTGTCGGTGCTCGACGTCGGCGACGGCGTCTTCGAAGTGCTGAGCATCAACGGCAACACGCACCTCGGCGGCGACGACTTCGACGAAGAGCTCATCAACTACATCGCCGAAGAATTCCGCAAGCAGCAGGGCGTGGATCTGCGAAAAGATCCGATGGCTCTGCAGCGCCTGAAGGAAGCGGCCGAGAAGGCGAAGATCGAGCTGTCCAACGCGATGGAGACCACGGTCAACCTGCCGTTCATCACCGCGGATCAGAATGGTCCGAAGCATTTGCAGATGACCATCACGCGGACGAAGTTCGAGCAGCTCATCACTCCGCTGGTCGAGAAGACGCGCCAGCCGGTGATCGATGCCCTGAAGGACGCGGGTCTCGCGGCCAATCAGATCGACGAAGTTGTGCTGGTCGGTGGTTCGACGCGCGTGCCGATGGTGCAGAAGCTCGTCAAGGAGCTGTTCAACGGCAAAGAGCCGAACAAGACCGTGAATCCGGATGAAGTCGTCGCAGTCGGCGCGGCTATCCAGGGCGCGATCGCAACGGGCGCGGTGAAGGACATCCTCGTGCTCGACGCGACTCCGCTCAGCCTCGGCGTGGAAACGCTCGGCGGCGTGATGACTCCGCTCATTCAGCGCAACACGACGATCCCGACGAGCAAGAAAGAAGTGTTCTCGACGGCCTCCGACAACCAGGCCGCCGTGACGATCAACGTGTTGCAGGGCGAGCGCGAGTTCGCGAAGGACAATCGCCTGCTCGGCACGTTCAACCTCGAAGGCATCGCACCCGCACCGCGCGGCATGCCGCAGATCGAGGTGACCTTCAACGTCGACGTCAACGGCATCCTCACCGTCGCTGCGAAGGATCTTGGCACCAACAAGGAAAACAAGATCACCGTGCAGAACGCGGGTGGATTGTCGAAGGACGAGATCGAGAAGATGAAGCGCGACGCCGAGTCGCACGCGGCCGAGGACAAGAAGCGCCGCGAGGTCATCGACCTCAAGAATCAGGGCGAATCCGCGGCTTATTCGGCCGAGAAATCGCTCAAGGAACACGGCGACAAGGTTTCGGCCGAGACTCGATCGAACATCGAGTCGGCCTTGAACAATCTCCGCGACGCGCTCAAGAGCGACGATGGGGATCGCATCAAGAAGACTTTGGAAAATCTCCAGCCCGCCTTGCAGAAGATGGGCGAAGAGATCTACAAGGCCCAAGGCGCCCCGGCCGGTGCCGCCCCCGGTGGCGCAGGCCCGTCCCCCGAAGCCCAAACCGATCGCGGAACGACCGAGGGCGCCAAAAAGGACGAGGACGTCATCGACGCGGAGTATGAAGTGAAGGAGTAATTCGCTTCATCCCGTGCAGAAACAAAACGGTCGCGAGCCATTCGGCTCGCGACCGTTTTTTGCGCGCGTCGTCGGTTGCATTGATTACGTCTCCTGAAAGCGTGTGAGTTTTTCGACGTGGCGAGGGCATCTTGCCCTCGCAAACGCGGCTGCAGCCGCAAATGCGAGGGCGAGACGCCCTCGCCACACAAAAACTCACACACTCTGAGCGAAGCGAAGGATCTCGGGAATGGAGCACGTGCTCGATATCGAGATTCTTCGCTTCGCTCAGAGCGTGTGACTT
>JAICIO010000060.1 GCA_025924315.1 Phycisphaerae bacterium | reverse complement strand
CTTGTTTCCCGGCAGATTTTCGCAGCCGGTCAAGGGGGCGAGCGCAAACGTACTGATCAGCACTCCGGTAATGGCTTTATGACGCAGCATCGGTGGCTCCTTTGAAATAATCGAACGGCAAGTCCGTTCTTGCGAATGACGTGCCATTTCAACCGGGCTGGCGGGATACAGTATTATGAAGTGAGGTTTTCGGTTCCCGTCACCTCATCCGACCGAAGACGCTGGATTTGCTATGGGCATCGAGGATTTAAAGCGATGGCATTGGATCGCGATCGGCGTGGTGCTCGGCATCGTACTCGCCGGCGCGCGCATGATGGTCGATCCGGATGAGACGGACAGCGCCGATACGCGCATCAGCGCCGAGACATTCGTCTATGGCGTCGGTCACACGACCGGCGGGCAGGCCAACCTTCCGTTGTTCCGAAACATCGTCGTCTATCCGCCGGTGAACGATCTCGATTATGTCACGGGCGAACAGCTCATGCCGATCCCCGGCACGCGAAAGTATCAATACAAGCCGATCTCGTTTCACGGCACGCGACCCTTCCGCGCCGCAGGGCGCAATTCGCCAACCGTGCGCGATTTTCTCCAGAGCGCTCAGAAGCACAACAAGGACGTGAGCTATCGCTACGCCTGGTGGGACGATGCGCGATTTGTGTGGCTTACATGGGTCGGCGGCGCGGTCATTGTCATCGGCGGAGTTTGGCCGACGCTGCTCAATCTGATGATCGGCGCCGGCTGGGGTCGGCCGAAGAAGGTGAAAGAGACGTTCGACCTTTCGCGCTTCAAGGGCGAAGAAAGCAAACCCGACGAAAAAAAAACCGTCACGCAGCAAGACATCGAACAGCTTCACGCGCTCGAAGCGCAGCTCGAAGAGAAACTCAGGCCGACGGGCGCAGGTCATGCGGGCGCGGAAGTTGCGACAACCGAAAAGCCGCTTCGCCAACTGAGTGGCGGACCCGTCGAAACCGTCGCGGCCGCACAAGACCAAGATCCCAACGAATACAAAGGCGAGTTCTATCCCGTCGCCCGTCCACACACGAAGAAGGATGAGTAGCCATTGAATAACCGCCGCATTTTCATCGGTCTCATCGCCTGGTTCCTCGGAATCATCGTGCCGGTCTACCATCATGTCGCGCTTCACGCCGCGATCGCGAGTCAGCCGTCAAGCAACGACATTGAGCGTATGCGCTGGGTGTGGGAATTCATTCCCGCGATCGATTGGATCTACCTCGCGATGATGTGGCTGGTCGGATTCATCCTCGTCATCAGCGGCCTGCTCGCCGGCCGGAAGCGCCGCGAGGCCGAGTACAAACAGCGCGGCCCCCGCGGATTCGAGGTCACACCCATGGAATCACGCCAGAATATGTGATCGCCGCTGCACGCTGCGAGCAAGGTATGATGAAGGTGTGAAGCGACCGCTCCTGACCCTCTTGGCCGTTCTCTCACTGCTACTGTTCGTTTGCACGGTTGCGATCACCATCCGCAGTTTCGTCGTCGCCGATGGGTGGAGCTGGTCAGACGGCATCCGGGTCGACACCGCCGGATACAGAATCGCGTGGCGAAAGTCGGTCATCGTCGAGCGCGGCCGTGTGTACTGCATCGCCGATCGCGCGATGGGCTCGGTCAGCGCGTTCTCAGCGCGCCTCACGCCGGACATGGCCACGTTCGGCACTCAATTGTTCGCGACCAGTCCCGCCGCCTTTCGGTGCCTCGGCTTCGAGCATGAGGTGCGCATGGGCTACGCGTTCATCGCCAACGTCCGGCACCCGCCGCCGGTCGATGTGACGCGGATCTGGGTCGTGCCGCTCTGGCCGATCCTGATCTTCACCATGATTCTTCCCGTTTGGTGGGTAATCGGATTGTGGCGTGCACGGCGCCGCGGCGATGCAATGTGTTGTGTGCAATGCGGATACGATCTCCGCGCCTCTCCCGATCGCTGCCCCGAGTGCGGCACCGCCGTGTCGTCGTCTTGAGTTCGGGCATTTTCATGGCCGGAATTGAAGGCAGAAAACGCATTTGAATCAGTATCGTTATCGAAGCGATTCAAGCCGCGGGGAACATGATCGACGCCAATCGCGAGGGAACGGCCGAGGTGACGCGCCTGCTCAACGAGGGCGGGGCAGGCGACCCCCAGGCGTCCGCGAAGTTGTTGCCGCTGGTTTATGAGGAGCTGCGCGCCCTCGCAGCTCGCAAGATGCGCAGCGAGCGCTCCGATCAGACGCTGCAGGCGACGGCGCTTGTTCATGAAGCGTATCTGCGACTGGTCAATCCGTGCGCGATTCAAAACTGGGACGGCCGGTGGCATTTCTTCGCCGCGGCCGCCGAGGCGATGCGCCGCATCCTGATCGATCACGCGCGCTCCAAAAAGTGCGTCAAGCGCGGAGGCGCGGCCAAGCGCGTCGATCTCGAAGAGAGCCAGCTGATGACGGATGATCCGCCGGATGATTTGCTGGCGCTGGATGAAGCGCTGACCGAGCTGTCGCAGAAACATCCGGCCAATGCGCAACTGGTGAAGCTTCGCTACTTCGCCGGCTTGTCGACACAGGAGGCGGCGCAGGCCTTGGGCATCTCCGAACGAACCGCGCGTCGGACCTGGGCTTACTCGCGCGCGTGGCTTTATTCGCGGATCCAATCGCAGCGGTGAATCGATGCGCGACGAACAAACCATTTTCAACGAGGCGCTGGAGAAACCATCGGCGCAGGAGCGCGCGCGCTTTATCGAGCAAGCCTGTGGTGACGACGCGGACATGCGCGCCCGGATTGAGAGGCTGCTCGAAGCGCATGCGGGCGCCGGTGGATTTCTTGAAACTCCGCCCACCGCGCTGCGTCCGGAGAATGCCCAGGCGCGCGAGCGCGTCGGCTCGATGATCGGCCCCTACAAGCTGCTCGAACAGATCGGCGAAGGCGGGATGGGCGTGGTGTACATGGCCGAGCAGACTCGGCCCGTGCGCCGCCGCGTCGCGCTCAAGATCATCAAGCCGGGGCTCGATACGCGGCAGGTGATCGCGCGCTTCGAAGCCGAGCGTCAGGCCCTTGCGATGATGGACCACCCAAACATCGCCAAGGTCTTCGACGCCGGCGCAACCGAGACCGGCCGATCCTATTTCGTGATGGAGCTGGTCCGCGGAATCCCCATCACAGACTACTGCGATCAACATCAGCTCACGCCGGCTGCACGCCTCGAGCTATTCGTCCAAGTTTGCACCGCCGTCCAACATGCGCACCAAAAAGGGATCATCCACCGCGATCTGAAGCCGAACAATGTGCTGGTGACGTTGACGGATGACGGAAAGCCCGTGCCGAAGGTGATCGACTTCGGGATTGCCAAGGCCACTTCCGGACAACCGCTGACGGATATGACGCTGTTCACGCAATTTCGCCAGCTGATCGGGACACCGCTGTACATGTCTCCGGAACAGGCGGAGACCAGCGCGCTGGCGGATGTCGACACACGCAGCGACGTCTACAGCCTGGGCGTGCTGCTCTACGAATTGCTGACCGGGACAACGCCGTTCGACAAGGAGCGCTTGGCGAAAGCGGCGTTCGAAGAAGTTCGCCGCATCATTCGCGAAGAGGAGCCCCCGCGGCCAAGCACGCGCATCAGCACTCTGGGCGAGACGCTGCCGTCAATCAGTGCGCAGCGTCATATGAACCCTGGAAAATTGGGCGCGCTGATCCGAGGCGAGCTCGATTGGATCGTCATGCGTGCGATGGAGAAGGACCGCGCGCGCCGATATGCCACGGCGGTCGAGTTCGCGCGTGATGTGGAGCGATATCTCAGCGATGAGCCGGTGGAAGCGTGCCCGCCGTCACGCGCCTATCGGTTGCGCAAGTTTGTGAGGCGCAACAAGTCTGCGATTGCAATCGCGGCGACGTTGGCGCTGGTTGTGCTGGCTGGCGCCGCCATCAGCAGCTGGCAAGCGATTCGCGCGACGCGCGCGCAGCAGGAGGAAAAGCTGGCTGAGCGGCAGGCGGCCCGGGAGCGCGATCAGGCGCAGACGGAGAGGCAACGCGCCGACGAGCAGGCCTCCATCGCCAAGACCGTGAGTGCGTTCGTCAGTGACATGATCACCGCGCCGGTCGGTTCGGAAGACCCAAAGGAAGTTACCGTCGTTGATGCGATGCATAGCGCGGTTCAGCGCCTCGACAGCGGCGCACTCGACGGCCAGCCGCTGAATGAGGCTGCGGTCCGCTTCGCGATCGCGGACATGCTTTCCAAACTCGGGCGAGTCGATGAGGCTGTGGATAACTATCAGAAGGCGCTGGCGATCCGTCGCAAGGTGCTCCCCGCGGGACATCGCGATATTGCAAAGGTTCTGCAGGCGCTGGGCTGGGTCAAATGGAACGCCAAGGTGTACGATGAATCCGAATCACTGATGCGGCAAGCGGTCGCGCAGTATGAGTTAGCACTTCCCACCAACGAACTCGACTACACCTACGCTCTGATCGGGTTGGCGACTTCGCTGAAAAGCCAGCGAAAATACACCGAAGCCGAATCGTGTGCTCGCAAGGCCCTGGACATACGACGCCAGTTGCTGGCGTCAGAGGACCCGCCGCTTGCCGACGCGCTGATAAATCTAGCGGATATTCTCGATTGGGAAAAGAAATACGATGAGGCCGAGGCGCTTGCGCTCGAAGCAGTCCAGATCAACCGCAATACGTATTCACCAAGCCAGCAGTGGGGGTTTATGGGTGGAAAGCCGCTCCAGCTATATGCCGGGATTCTCAAACACGAGGGAAAACTCACCAAAGCTGAAGCGATCTATCGTGAACTTGAGCAGGTCTCAAAGGGTTCGCAATCGGGAGACCGGCGGCTTCTCCTCTCGAGCGAAGCCAATCTGATGAAGTTGTCGGGGAAGTTTGATGAAGCGGCGGTGCTCTATCGCGAAGCGCTGGAAATTAAACACAAGACGCTTCCTGCCGGAGACCCCGACGTCGGTCTTTCCCTGTCGAGTTTGGCGCTGCTCCTCAAAACGGCGAAGAAGCCAGCCGAGGCACAAGCGCTGTGCGACACTTTCGGGAAGCAATACCTGGCCGAAATCACCAAGAAGCGCCAGACCGACGGCGACAGCGACGCGGTCGCCACCGCGCTCATATACGTCGGCTCGTCCTTTGAATCTGCCGGCCGACTGGTCGACGCGGAGGCGAGATATCGCGACGCGCTCGCCGTGCGTCGCAAGTTGCACGGGGAACAGAGTGCGCCGGTCACGGCCATATTGGGACGACTGGCAAAATTTCTGCAAGGCAACGGCAGAGCTGCGGACGCGCAGCATCTATGGCGCGAGACACTCAATCTGAGGCTGCAGCAATTGGGAATCGCCGACGGACCCGCAAGCCACGCAGCGGTTTACCTTGATCTCGTCATCCCGATGCTCAACGCCGGGCAAGTGGACGAAGCGAAAGAGTTTTGCGCGAAGGCAATGGAACTGAACCCCACGCATGCGCCGCTGTTAAATGAAGTCGCCTGGCATTTCGTCACATCCCCCGAACCAAGTGAGCGGGATCCCGCATTGGCGGTGCGCCTGGCAAAGCGTGCGGCCGAGTTGGCCCCAACCGATCCAAACATTAGTAATACACTCGGAATAGTCCTCTACCGTGACCGGCAATTCTCGGAAGCGATCAAGGAGCTCAATCGCTCGATCAAGCTTCACGAACCAGGTGCCGAGCCGTCAGACTTTCTCTTCCTGTCGATGGCCCATTTCCGAGCGGGCGATACCGATGAAGCGAGAAACTGGTACAACAAGGCGATCGCGCTCAAGATTGAAGCAACCCAGAACCCCGAGCTTCGCGCGTTCCTGGACGAAGCGAAAGAAACGATCGGACTGACGACCAAACGCCCAACCTCAGGTCCGACGACGCTTTCCCGATAGAACCCACCCCTTCCCCACTTTTCTGGCCGCTTCCTCTCCCTCACGGCGCATTCCCTGATGCACAAAAGAGCTTCTGCTCGAAGGGACGGCGTTGTGAAGCGACTGACCGCACTTCTGATCGTGTTCGCGATCGTGGTGGTGGTGCTGATGTTTTCTGATGCCCGCTCGAGCAATGGCGCAAGGCATTTTCGCAGTGATTCCAGGCTCGACTCCTTGTTGGTTGCAATTGAGTCGAAGAATCCGAAATCGTTGCATGAGCAGCTTGAAGATCCATCGCTGGATCTGAACGCAGTCGACGGATTTCAGACGACGCCGCTCATTCAAGCCGTCGCATGCGGCTGGGCGCATGGGGTGCGATTGCTACTGGACCGCGGTTCCGATCCGAACCTGTGCGACCACCTGGGATACATGCCGCTGCTTTATGTCGTACAGGCGCAGCCTCCGGACAGCAGCGAAATCCTTGATCTGCTGATCCGTCACGGAGGCGACGTCAATCGTCGCGCGCAGGGCGGACAGACACCGTTGCGGCACGCGGTGCAGATGGGAAGAGCGGACCTCGTTCAGCAATTCATCTCCGCGGGCGCGCACGTCAATGCAGCCGACGATCGCGGCATCACCGCCCTGCACACCGCCGCTATGGTCGATCAACCCGAAATCGTCACGTTGCTCTTGGCGGCCGGTGCCGATGCGCAGGCGAGGGACGATCATGGCGATCGCCCGATCGACGTCGCACGAGAGTGCCACGCAACCGGCGCGCTCCAACGCCTGCAGGGCGCTCGGTGAGGCCTTGTCACATTCGTTTTCGCCGCTATAATCCCGCCTCCGCTGAACTTAGAACCAAGTGGTTCGCCAGCGAAACCGCATCACATGCCTCAGAACCATGTGCCGCGGGAAACGCGTATAAGTCGTCCGGATCGCATGATTTGCGGACGCCTCGCCTGTACTGAGGTCCCGACCGAGTCGGGGCAGAAAGTGTTCGTCTCATGGGCCGTTACCTCGGACCGAAGGTCAAGCTGTCTCGTCGCGTTGGCGTTCCTATCGCCGACATCCCCAAGCACACCGCCAAGGAACTCGAGCTGCCCGGCATGCACGGCTATCGCGGCCGCCGGCAGACCGAATTCGGCGTGCGCCTCAATGAAAAGCAGAAGCTTCGCTATCACTACAGCGTGCAGGAAAAGCAATTCCGCCGCTACATGGACATGGCGAAGAAGAGCAAGGGCAACACCGCCAACTCGATGATGCAACTGCTCGAGCAGCGTCTCGACAACGTGCTGCGTCGCCTCGGCGTCGGCCGCACCATCTGGGCAACTCGCCAGATCGTGTCGCATGGCCACGTGTCGGTGAACGGCCGCAAGACCGACATCGCCAGCTTCCAGGTGAAGCCCGGCGATCAAATCACGTTCAAGGAAAAGGTGCACAAGGTCCTGCGCGACAACATGGAACAGAACGCCGGCCACAACGTTCCGGGCTGGCTCGAGTGGAACCCCGCTCAGCTGACCGCGAAGGTCAACGCCGCCCCGACCCCGGAAGATGTTCCCTTCGAAGTGAACATGAACCTGATCATCGAATTCTATCGCTGATCTTTCAGCCGCGAGCTTGCTCGCGATATCGTTCGGAACGCAGATGTAAAGAACCCCGCGAACTCGCCGTTCGCGGGGTTCTTGTTTTCGGTTGCACCTGATCGCGTTGTCGGTTGGAGTACAGCGATGAACCGACGTGAATTTCTCGGGGCAACCACCGGGGTCGGAATTGCAATGCTCACCGGCGCAGCCTGTCGAGATGCTCGATCCCCGATTGAGCAACCTGATTCGAGTTTGACCGGAAGCGAACTGAAGGTTTTTCCCTATCCGCAGCAGGTCGAAATGCGTCCCGGGTCGTTTTCGATCGGGCGGGCGAAGCCGATCGGCTCGACGCAATCGCAAACCATCGCGCTTGCTCGACGGTCCCTCGCTTCTCATTTGCCCGCGAAGGCAAAGAACTCGATGCCGGTGCGCCTTGGGTCGGTCGAAGAAGGGTTTGACCCGGCGTGGCTCACCGCGGACGACGTGGATTTTCTGAACTCGCCCGGCACGAGCGATCAGGCGAGCATCGTCCGCATCGCGCGCGACGGCATCACCGTCGTCGGCAAAGGCAAATGGGGCATGCTTTACGGCGCGCAGACGATCAACCAGTTGCTCATTCAAGCCGCGCGGGAAAATCGAAATACGCTGCCGTGCCTCACCATTCGCGATTGGCCGGACATGAGTTGGCGGTGCCTGGCGCCGACGCTTGCCTGGTACTCCGGCTGGAATCGCCTCGAAGGTTACGACCTCTGCAACTGGTCCGAAGGCGAATGGAAATGGCTCGCCGATTGGTCGATGCTGCACAAATGCAATGCGTGGGCGGTGTGCATGTACGGCTATTGGCCGTTCAAGTTGCCGGGTTACGAGAACGAAACGCTCGACGTCGAATCAGACTGGTTCAACCCGGCGACGAATCAGAAGGACAAGCACCGGTTCGTCCATCGCAACATCCAGCGCGAGTTTTATCCGGAGGTCATTCGTTACGCGAACGAGCGCGGTGTGAAGGTGCATGCGTACATCGGGAAGAATTCGTTTAACGGCCGCGCGTTCGGAAACAACCCAAAGACAAACGCCGGTGGGGCGGCGGAGATGTTGCCGTTCGCGCCGGGCGTGCAGGAATATTGGGATGCATTCATTGGCCGAATTCTCGAGCTCGGTTTCAACGGTTTCGTCTTCGAAGATCCCGAGGCGAATCACGTTCCGAACCAAAACGAGCGGTGTTGGAAAACGTTCTGGGAGCCGTGGGCGAAAGAGTACGGCTTCAAATCGGTGGCGGAGACGAATCCCAACGCTCCGCCGCTGGGCGTGCACATAGAGTATTACGCTTGGCTCTTCCGCACATTCGACGAGCTGATCCAGAAACACGCCCAGCGGCTCAATCGCCAGACCGAGATCCGTCTCATCTCGCATTTCCTGCTCGCCCGTATCGTCAATGAAAGCAAAACGAAAGAAGAGCGCGACAAGTGGCTCGCGCTCGTGGATGAGAAGCAGGGGAAGAAAGTTCAGTTCATCATCGCGGAAGATAAAGAGACCGCATACGTCGAGATGTTCGGCGGCGAGCGCGTCGCGAGCCTCGGCGGGCGTGGCGGCTCATGCACGAACGCGATGCGGCGCATCGCCAGCGTCAACAACAACTGGTGCGCCGGCGGAATGGGCGGCGATTTGATCTCCGAGCGCAATGCGCAGACGCGCATTGTCAAGGCCGGGGGATTCGGCGCGATGATCTACATCTTCGAGTGGACGAACACCGAAGTGTTCGCGTTTCTCGGCGCACAGTATCTGTGGCGAAATCGCGGCATCCCCACGATCGACAACACCGATCAGACCGGCATTCTCTATCACGCATACAAGCTTTATTACGGCGATGAAGTTGGCGCGCTCGCGGCGCGTGCGATGGACGAAGGATCGTGCGTGAACGACGCGATGGTGCTCGAAGGCGTGTACGGGTCGCAGTGGCCGTTCACCGGTAAAGCGTTGCATCGCGATTACCAGTTGCTCGGCGTGCTCGCCGATCGTGTCGAGCCGATCGCCCGCGAGGCGTATCGAAAGTTCACCGGGAAAGATCCGGATCTTTATCAGGCGACATACGACCAGGACGCGTTCACATGGAACGGTTATGACCCCGCGAAGGATCGGCTGTTCAAGACGGAACGGCTTCGTCTCCTGTGGGTTCAAGCGCGCCGGTCGCAGGAGATGTGCAACGCGGCGCTGGCCCATCGATTCGCGCAGCGCCTGATCGCCGAGGGCGGCGCTCGCGAAGCGGTGCTCGAGCAATACGATCGGGCGATCGCCTCCGCGAAGGCGAACCAGCGGATCTATCAGCTCAACTACGACGACGATTACGACTGGACCGACGGCCTCTGCGCGAAGGTGACCGAAACGCTCGATGGGCAGCGCGCCGCATACGAAAACGCCCCGGCCGCGGCTTCCTCGAAGCTGGCGCAGGCGCCGGTGCTGCTCATTCCGTGGTCGAAGCAAACGGATCTGGTGCCGGCGGCGAGGCGTGGCGAATACCATTTGCGCGCCCGCATCGGCGTCACGTCGAACTGGGACTATTACAATCTCGGCGTGGTCTTCACGATCGAAACCTCAAACGACGGACGGGACTGGCAAACGATCTTCCGCAAAACCGTTCACCGCCGCGATCGGGCTTGGTGCGATGTGAATCTCGCCCTCGATCGCTCGCCCAGGCGTATTCGCTTCATCACCGATTCGTACTCGCGGGCGATGGACCGCAACACGCCGACCTGGCAATGGGCGCTGTGGCGGCAACCGCAACTCGTTCGCGGCGACGAAGTCATCTACGACTTTGCGGCGCAGATTCTCGAAGCCCGCCCGCTCGTGCGCCTCGACAGCGACGGGAAGGATCGGCCATTCGATCGTCACGGGGACGACACGACCGGCGCGACGTTCAAACTCACGAGCGGGAATCTTCCCGAAGCGATCACAGCAGCCCCCGCGATCGCGGCGTTCACGCCGCACAAGGACGGCAGGTTCGGCATTACAATCGCCGAGTACGAGATTCGTTAAATTTTCATTCCGATTGCGGCTTAGTGCGCTTCCGCTAAGCCGCAAGCGGCGTGCAGTGCATCCGCGACGTTTTCGTGAACTTTCAAAACGCGATGCATGAGTGTTGTTTCGAAGGTGTCGCGCACAGGTGAGGGTGGGACGACGACGCGCAATTCTCCGCCGCGCGACGCCAACTCCTTCGCGATCTGAAACAGCGCGCGGATCCCCTCGCTGCCGATAAACGTCACGCCGGTCAGATCCACGACAATTATGCGCTTCGGTTGAGCGACCAGTTCGTCCATCGCTTCGCGAAACTGGCTGATGTTGGTCGACCACAATTCGCCAAAGACGCGGACGATGATCGCGTGGGCCGTGTGCCACTGGCGGATCTCAAGCTCATCGAGCTCGTCGCGAGAACTGTTCCCAGACAATACATGCAGAAATGCCGCAAACATGACGACTCCTTCGCAGACAACCCAGCATTGTCGCGTGAAGAAGTCGATGTTCCATTGCCCTGAACAGGGCTATGTCACAGGATGCTGTCGGGATGGCGACGCACATGCAGCGCTTCTAAAAGCGATCCATGGCCTGCCACATGTCAAAATGAGCCCGGCGCGTTGCCTTCGAGTTCGCGTTGATCGCCTCCTGCTTATTCATTTCGTTGATGAAGCGGCGGATGTAGTCGGTCGCAATGAGTTTCGCAGACCAATCGTTGAACAAAGCGCAAATCCCTCCCCTGTGCACCGCTGCTCGATTGCCGATCGAATTATTCAGATCCATGATAAGCGCTGAGCTATTGCGGTTCGCGAAGTCGCTGGCGTGGGGGAAACACGGTTTGGCAATTGCGCCGGTGTCTTTGATGATGTACTTGGAGCTGCTTTTGGTGGTGCGATCCATGTCGAATCGGCCCGCGGGGAATGCGGCCAAGTGCTGTCCGCCTGTGTTGTCGTAGCGACTGAAGTATTCGGGACGGAGCGAATAGGTCACGCGCGTGTTGTATCCTGGCATCTCTGGTCCGGCACACCAAGGGTTGCTCGCCCACGGGGCGGTTGGATTTCTGTAATTGAACCAGTTGGTCGAATACTGCGTTTCCGTTTCGGGGTCATAAAAGATCCGTCCCTCGCCATCTCCACTGGCGCCTTCGCCCTTGACGATATGCGCGGGGACCAGCAACCCCAGGCCGCTATAACACTTGTCGCGATCCGAGTAGGCGAAGTAGCCCAGCTCCGCCGCGTAATTGCTCAGGTTGTACACCGGAACGGCACCGTGGAACTGAGTCTGATACTGTTGAAGATAGATGCCAATCTGATGCAGATTCGAGAGGCAGCGTGTCTTATTGGCTGCCTCGCGCGCTCGCGAAAGGGCCGGGAGAAGCAACGAGACGAGCACCGCGATGATGCCGATCACCACGAGCAATTCCACCAGCGTAAATCCCTTAATCCGTTTTGTTTGGCAAGAACCTGAGCCCGAAGATCGTATCGGCGACCGTCTGTTGAAATCCATGGGGGCCAATGTATTAGGGGAACCACCGTGCGACAATGCAAAAGTCCCTGCCCCGGGTAAGGTTAGCAACAACGGGACATGGATCGCCGAGGTTGGTGAGCTCAAACACAAGCACCGCGAAATGAAGTCCTTTCGGAGCCGCGCGAGCGCGCGCGTTGGATTGGCCCGATAACAACAAAAAATGCTGTACGAGAGGCGGCAGTTTTTGCGCGGTGCGTACCCGAAAAATGTTGCCAGTCGTCTTCTGCTCAAGTTGCTGCAAAGCTCTTCCGATGGTTAAATGGGAAAGATGGGGAAGTGGGTCAACTGATCCCGGCTTTAACCATATGACCAAAGTTAACGGGCGAACACGAACGCCCGACTGAGGCGATTATGAAGAGCGTTTTCACCACAGGCGAGGCTGCCGAGATCTGCAAGGTCTCGCAGCAGACCATCATTCGCTGTTTCGACAGCGGCCGACTGCGTGGCTTTCGCGTGCCGGGCAGCCGATTCCGTCGCATTCCGCGCGATGCGCTGATCCAGTTCATGAAGGACAACGGCATTCCGCCGGATGCCTTGGACAGCGGCAAGAGCAAGATCCTCGTGGTGGACGACGATCCGGAAATCGTGGAACTCTTCGTTGACGTCCTCGAACGCGACGGACGCTTCGAAGTGAAGACCGCGGCCACTGGTTACGACGCGGGCATGATGACGCAGGAGTTCGGGCCCGACCTGATCATCCTCGACTACATGCTGCCGGACGTGAACGGCAACGTGGTCTGCCGCACGATCCGCGAAAAGCCGGAATTCGAGCAGACGAAGATCATCATCGTCTCGGGCGTCGTGAATCAGGACGAGATCAACGACCTGCTTAAGAGCGGCGCGGACGAGTTCGTGAAGAAGCCGTTCAACATCGAAAAGCTCATCGAACGAATTGGTGAGTTGCTCGCGGTGTGAACTGGCGGACAATAAAGCGATAAGGCAAAGCCCAGGGACTGACCTCTCTGGGCTTTGCTAATGAAACAGGACGGAGTTTTAGCCGCAGATGAACGCAGATAAACGCAGATAATTTAGAAGAGGGTTTCTGATCTGCGTGCATCTGCGTTCATCTGCGGTTCCAAGATTTGAATGGCCAATCAGCCCGATAAGCGCGTTGACTTGATCTTGCAGCAGTTGGAAGAGCTTCCGACGCTGCCGACGGTGGCGCTGCGCATTCTGGAAATTACCGGCAGCGACGACGCATCGGTTTCGCAGGTTGTGAGGCTGGTTCAATCGGATCCGTCTCTGACGGCCCGTATTCTGCAACTCGTTCATCGCGCCGATTCCGGCGTGCGTGGCGAAGTGAATTCGGTCGAGCGCGCGGTGGTGCTGCTTGGCTTTGAGGCGCTTCGCAGCGCGGTGCTGGCGGTCAGTGTTTTTGAGACCTTCCAGGCTCAGCAACCGAAAGAAACCCATTTCAATCGCGACGAGTTTTGGAAGCATTGCGTGGCGGTCGCATGCTGCGCGGAATTGCTGGCGGGGCAGAGCAGTGAGATCGATCCGGGCGAGGCGTTTGTCTGCGGATTGTTGCACGATCTCGGAAAAGTGGCGCTCGACGCGGTGTTGCCTAAGAGCTTTAACCGCGTCGTCGAAGCGGCCGATCTGTTGCGCGGAAACATCGCGGACGTCGAACGCCAGGTGATCGGGCTCGATCACATGGTCGTCGGCAAGCGCCTCGGGGAACGCTGGCAGCTGCCGGCGTCGATCCGCGATTGCATTTGGTTGCATGGGCAAACGCCGGAAGCGCTGCCGGCGACGGTTAAGCAGCCGAATCTCGTCAACCTCATCACCTTGGCCGACATCATCGTCCGCCAGCAGCACCTCGGTTACAGCGGAAACTACACGCAGACCGTTTCGCAGCAGCAGCTGATGGATTTGCTGCACATTCAGCCGGCGATGATTGAGCGCGCGCTCGAGAAGCTCGTGGCGCAGATCGAGCAACGCGCCAAAGCGCTTGGGCTTGGTCGTTCCACGACCGGCGAGCTGTATCAACAGGCGTTGTCGCAGGCGAATAAGGAACTGGGCAAAGTCAGTTCGCAGCTCGCGACGAAGAATCGTCGTCTTGCGATCCGGGCGAAATTCTTCGATGCGCTCAGCAGCTTCCACGCCGAGCTGCGTCCCGACGCTCCGCCACAGATGGTGCTGCACGCGATTGGGCAAACCGCGGTTGAAGTCCTCGACGTTTCCAGTGCCGCAGTCTTCTCGCTCTCGCCCGGCAAGGATTTCGCCGAGACGTTGATGGTCGATCAGCACGGCGATGTGTTCGATACGACCGTGATCGAATATGTGGCACAGTCGCCCTCGACTGTGTCTTCCGAACAAACAAAGAGCACAGCCGGGGGCGGCTGTGCCACACGCATCAAGCCGGCGCTCGGCGAGGGCCCGATTCTCAAGACCAACACGGAAATGGAATGGCTGCTGCAGGCGATCAGCCCGCGGCTGGGTCACGATCAGCGTTATTGGATCTGCCTCGAAGCCGACGGTGTGTGCATTGGCGGCGTAATCTGGGGCGCGCCCGCGGGCGAAGCGCAGCGGCTGGCCAATCAGATCCAGGAACTAACGGCCCTCGCGGGCGGTTGGAGCCTCGCATTGCGGACCACTCAGATCCGTGAAGAAGCCCGGACCCTCGCCGAGCAGCTCGCCGAGGCGAATCGAGAGTTGCAGAGCGCACAAAACGAAATTCTGCGCACGAAGACCGTCATTACCGTCGGCGAGATGGCCGCGGGCGCGGCGCATGAAATGAACAATCCGCTCGCGGTAATTTCGGGCCGATCACAGCTGCTGGCGGCACAATTAGAGGACCCAAAACTCAAGGCCAGCGCGCATCTCATTTACGATCAATCACATCGGCTCAGCCAGATCATTACCGAGCTGATGGACTTCGCGAAGCCCGTTCCGCCGACGCTCACGGAGATCGATCCGGCGGAATTAGTCGACCGTGCCCTGCACGAGGCCAAGACGCACACCGATCCAGCCGATAGGACCATAGAGGTCACGTTCGGCGATGTACCGATGGTACGCGTCGATCGGGACCAGGTGTGCGGCGCGATGCTCGAAATGATCGACAACGCGCTGCAGGCGACGGACGAGAAAACCGGCGCGATCACGATCCACGGCGCGTACGACGCGTTGTCGAATCGCGTGGTGATCACGATCGCGGACAATGGCACGGGAATGGAAGAGCAAACGCTCAAGCGTGCGTTCGATCCGTTCTTCAGCAGCAAGCAGGCCGGCCGTCGTCGTGGGATGGGATTGAGTAAAGCGCTGCGTTGGGTTGAAGCGAGCGGAGGCTCGATCAAGCTCGAAAGCCGCCCGACATACGGCACGCGTGCGCTGGTGCTGTTGCCCGGAGTGAAAACGCAGTCGCAGTCAGACAGAGATATAGCTAGAAAAAATGCATAAGTAACATCTGCGTTTAGCCGCGAGCTTGCTCGCGATGGTTGACGCAGACGACAGGGCGAGCAAGCTCGCCGCTAAACGAGGAAGAGGGAGAGAACTACACATGGCCCCGACCGTCACCGCAGCGAGCGCCGCCAAGACCAGACCGCGGGTGCTGATCGTCGATGACGAGCCGCATCTGCAGGATGTGTTGCGCGACGTCATTGGCGGAAAGATCAACTGCCGCGTCTTCATCGCACAAGATATCCAACAGGCGAAGAAGATCATCGATTCCGAAGAGATCGAACTGCTCGTCGCGGATATCCATCTGCCCGACGGCGATGGCATGTCGCTTCTTCCGCAATTGCGTAAGAAACAACCGAATGCGGGCGCGATCGTCATCACAGGCCAGCCCAGCGTCGCCGGAACGATCGACGCGCTGCGCGCCGGCGTGATCGATTACCTTCCCAAGCCGTTTAACGCCGAAGATCTGCTCGATCGCGTCGGCCGCGCTTTGCAGCGCCAGCGCATCGAAGCGAAAAACGACAAGCGCCTCTCGCGCCTTCGTGATGCGGTGCGCCGACTGAACATCTCGCGCCACACCGTCACGAAGAAGGTCGATCTGCTCTGCAATGACCTGATCACCGCCTACGGTGAGCTTTCGCGGCAGATGGAAGATCTGCGAAACCAGGAAGGCTTCCGCAAGCTGATGCACGAGGCGAAGGATCTCGAGCAGTTGCTGTGCCACGCGATGGACTGGATCCTCAAGCGCGCCGGCTACTGCAACGTCGCGATCTGGCTTGCGGCGGATGATTCGGATTTCCAGCTCGGCGCGTACATGAAGTACACGATCGCGGGCGAAGCCGAACTGACCGACGCGATCAAGAAAACGCTGCTGCCGATGGTCAATCGCGAAGGGTTTGTGCAGCTCAATAGCGAGGAACTCGCGCACCATCTCACGCCCGGGCTCAGCCCGCTGGCGGGGCAGTCGCTCATCGGAATCAACTGCACGTATCTGGGCGAAACGCTCGCGACGCTCGTTCTCTTCCGCGACGCCAAATCGCCGTTCACGGATGAAGACGCGGCGATGATCAAGGCGATCTGCCCGATTTTCGCCACCGCGCTCGCGGGTGTCGTTCGCGAAGGCGACGGCGACGAAGACGAGTACGAAGAAGAATATCGCGACGACGCCGACACGGAGACAGAAAGCGGCGACGAGCCGCCGAAGCGCAAGCGCAAGGATCCGCGCAACGACGCCGACTGGTGGAAGCGCGGCGAAGCGCCACCGTTCTAGTTGTGTCGATATCATTCGAAGTAATCGAAAGCCCCGGCTGCTAGCAGCCGGGGCTTTTGTGCGCGCGCTCAAATCGGCATTCCCAATCGAACGAGATTGCGTTAACTACACCGCGTGCCTGACACGCATCATCTCCTCCTCGGCATCGCCGCCATCATCGTGCTGGGCATCGGCGCCCAATGGCTCGCCTGGGCCCTGAAAGTCCCCGCGATCCTGATTCTTCTGCTCTTCGGCTTCTGCGTCGGGCCAATCGCCGAGTGGATTCACGGAACCAAGCTCCTCAATCCCGATGAACTGCTGGGGAGCGTTCTCTTCCCAATCGTCTCACTCTCCGTCGCGGTGATCCTGTTTGAAGGCGGGCTGACGCTCAGCCTCGCGGACATTCGGCAGGTCGGGCGGCCGCTGCGCAACCTCGTGAGCATCGGCGCGCTGGCGACGTGGGCGATCGTCACGTTCAGCGCGATGTGGGTCTTGCAGCTGCCGGTTCAGATCGCGCTGCTGCTCGGCGCGATTCTGATCGTGACGGGACCAACGGTGATCGGCCCGTTGCTGCGGCATGTGAAGCCAATCGGACAGACGGGGCCGCTTTTGAAATGGGAAGCAATCGTTATCGATCCAATCGGCGCGGTGCTGGCGCTGCTCGTCTTCGAAGCGGTGCAAACACCACAAAGACTGGAGCATCTGGCGGCGACCATGCTCGTCGCGATCTTCAAGACGCTGCTGATCGGAGGGGCGTTCGGAGCGGTCGCAGCGATCGTGCTGATCTTCCTGTTTCGCCGCTACTGGGTCGCGGATTATCTCGAAGCGCCCGTCGCCCTGATGTTCGTCATCGCTGCGTTTGTCGGGGCAAACGTGCTTCAGGACGAGTCCGGTCTGTTCGCGGTCACAGTGATGGGAATCATCCTCGCGAACCAGAAGCACGTGCCGTTTCATCACGTCCTGAAGTTCAAGGAGAACCTGAGCATCCTGCTGGTTTCGAGCCTGTTTATTATGCTCGGCGCACGGCTGGATGCGTCGCAGATGCATTTCTTCGATCGCCGAACGGGATTGTTCCTGCTCGTGCTGATTGTTATCGCCCGGCCGCTCTCGGTTTATCTTTCGACGATCCGCTCAACGCTTACTTGGCGTGAGCGACTTTTCACGAGCCTGGTCGCGCCGCGCGGGATCGTTGCCGCGTCCGTCGCGGCGGTGTTTGCGATTCGACTTCGCGCCGCGAGCCTTCCCGAGGCCGATCGCCTCGTCCCCCTCGTGTTCGCCGTGATCGTCTGCACCGTGCTGGTATACGGGCTCGGTGCGAAACCGCTCGCGAAATGGCTCGGGTTGACCGCGAAAGGTTCGGGAGGATTCGTGATCGCGGGCGCGAATCCCCTCGCGCGCGCCGTCGCGGAGGCGCTGCAGCAGGAAAACCGGATGGTGCTGCTGGTCGATACGAATCCCGCGAACATCTCCGCGGCGCGGCTTGCGAATCTCGCGACGTTTCCTCAGAGCGTCACATCCGAAGGCGTGCTCGAACGCGTCGAAGGAAGTGGCATCAATCAACTGCTTGCGCTAACACCGAATGAAGAAGTGAACGCGCTGGCGGCGCTGCATTTCAGCCGCATCTTCGGGCGATCGAGCGTCTATCAATTGGCGCCCGAAGCGCGCGAAGCGAAAGAAGGAAAACAAAAGGTTTCGCACGAGCTCACCGGCCGTGTCCTCTTCGCGCCGAATCTCACCTATGAATCGCTCGCATCGCGCATTGCTCGAGGCGCGAAGATCAAGCGAACTAAGTTTTCGGATGAATTTACGTTTGACGCGTACAACGAATTGAACAAAGGCGCCACGCCGCTGCTCTTGATCAATGAGGCGGGCGATCTGCAGGTGATCACGTCGGATTTCCCGCTTGCGCCGAAGCCGGGGCAATCGCTCTTGAGCCTCGTCGACACGACCCCGAGCACATGAAACTTTTCTTGTCAATCACAAACTTTTACGCCTGCAAAACGTATTATTCTTCTGATTGCTCTCGGCCGAAGTGACCGATAGTATTCAACTGTACGGACGTTCTGCGTTGCAAGTGATTCGAGGGCACTAATTTGGTTAGACCTATAATCAACCCTCGGGGATAGTCGCCCGCTCGGCGCATGCCTGCGGTGTCGAGTTTTGTATGAGCTCGACCGAAGACAGGAAGCAAAGAATGGGTCAGACGGGAGAACCCTCCCGATCGCTATCACCCACGTTACTATGAGGGTCTGATCAAAACCGCTCTCACACGGCACTAGTGGATCATCCGTATATTTTGATTTCAACGAGCACGGGTCTTTGAATCCGTGCTTTTCTTTTTAATTTTGTAGGGTGTGCTTCAGCACACCATTTGTGATTAAGACGGTGTGCTGAAGCACACCCTACACAGACAGCGACTGAAGTCGGAAGAGACGGATTTGCTTGCCCGTTGTCGCGCGTTCGGTGAAGCGTTCGAGCGACCAGCCTCGCGGGCCGATCCATTCCTGGAAGACGTCGCCGGATTGTCGGCCGGGTTCGCCTAACAGGACCGCGCCGGTCGGCCCGAGGTGCGCACGCCAGAATCGTTCGAGGTATTCCCACTGGGCGCGCTCGTACAGAACATCGGCGCCGAGAATCGCATCGAATCGTTCGCCGAGGTCGTCCGTCTGCCAATTCAATCGACGAACGCGGGCGCGCGATTCATACATCAACGTGTTGAGTCGCGCGAAGAGGAGGGCTGGCGCTTCCAGATCCCCGAGAAGCACGTTATGCCCGAGCGCCGCCGCAACGGTTCCGCTCAGGCCTTGTCCACAACCCAAATCGAGGAAGCTGAGCGATTTTGAAGGCTTGGGCAGCAGCCGATCGAGATCTCCCGTCTGCCACTTCACCAGCATCTGTCCCATCCCGATCGAGCTGTCCCACAACTCCGCCCAATACGGCAGATGCAGCGCATTTCCGTCGCGGCGATCCCCGGTCGCGCGCTCGCGGCGGTCTTCGGCTTCGACCACTTGATCGAGCACTTCGTCGGCGTCGAGCACACGCGTGAAATTCAGGCGCAGGGGACCGATGAGCATCTGCTCCGTCACCGTTTTGTAATGACGAGCGATGCGCGCAAGCAGATGTTTTCGATGCCGCTCAATGCGGGCTGAATCAACCAAACCAGGCGTGGTAAAGGAATGTACTGATCCAGCCAATGCCGTAAGCGATCACCGCGCCGCACACGGCGATCACAATGCTGGTCAAGATCACGTTGATGATCGCGCCGCCGACCTTCAGGCGAAGTTTCTTGATCGCCATGATGATCATCAGCACGAAAGTCCCGAGCGAAGCGAGCGGGATGCCCGCCAGCGGAATGATCGCGAAAATACTTGGCGCGAAGCAGTACGCGAAAAGGTTGAAGAGCAAAGCCGGTGGCGCGTCGGTGGGGCGGATTTCCGTGCTGATCAATTTGCCAAAGACGATGGCCGCGATGCGCGCGATCGCAACGGTCGCGAACGGCGCAACCACGGCGATGATGATTCCCATGAACCAGGGTGACGCGGCGCTCTCGGGCACTTTTCCGAAATGCACGTACATCCACGTGTGGATCAGCTCACTGATGCTCCACCACAATCCGCAGATGAATGCGAAGCTGGTCGCATCGCCGGCAGAGTCGGGGCGGCGCAATTCGGCAAAGAGCGTTGCGGGCGCCGTGAACGCCTGCATGAGCGTCTTGAAATACGCCGCCACGACGCCCAGCTGTCCGCGATCTTCCCACGGCGTGCCCGTGCCGGAACTCATCAGATCCGTTCGCCGACCCTGTCCCATCGATGTGTCGCCGCGGGGTTTGGAGGTAACCGCCATGGTGCCGCCCTTTCTCCTTTGCGTTGCGCGGTTTGATTCTCTACGAGAATGGTCGCGATGAACAGAGCGCATTCGGCGTGAAACCAGTTCGACTTTTCCGATTGCGCCAGATATCTTGCCCCATGGAATCGTTCGCTATTTGAGGAGAATGATCATGCGGCCTTGGCTCTGTGTGGGGATACTGGTGCTTCTGGCGGGTTGCAGCAGCAAGCTGGAGACCGGCTATCAGCCGCAATTGATCGGAGCGTCCGCCGCGCAGCGCCGCGCGTACTATGCGACCCCGTTCACACCCGAAGCCGAGGCGCCCAAGGCCGACAAAGAAAGCGAATTGGCGAATCGTCGCCCGCGACCGGGTTATTGATTATTGCAGCGTGATTCATCACACCAGCAGGCAAAAAAACATTGAAAATCCGGCTAATCCGCCGAAGAATGATGCGGCCGTTTGAGTGACTCCCGTGGATTACATAACCCCGACGGCATAGCATCTCGGGTGGACATGGCGATCGATATGGACCCGGCCAGGTTTGTTGCGGCAGTGACGCCCGCGCTCAAGCGCAGCGATCTTCGCGGCCTGCACGACTTGCTCGTCCAGAACTGGACGAAGGAGCAAATCATCGGGCTGCTTGCGGGGACACATGAAGACGCGCGCAAAGTCGCCGCCCTGTGCCTCTCCCTCGTCGGTTGTCAGAAGTGCCTTGAACCGATCGCTGAACAACTCAAAGATCCGGATCCCATGGTCAATCAAATGGCCGAGCATGCCATGTGGTCGATCTGGATGCGCGGCGGAACGCCCGAGGCCAACCATGAGGTCTGCCGCGGGGTGCAGTCGATCGAGCGCAAAGATTTTCCGCACGCGATTCAGCATTTCGATCACGCCATTCAAATCTGCCCGACCTTTTCCGAAGCCTACAACCAACGAGCGATCGCGAATTTCTTGCAGGAGAAATTCTCGCCGTCGATTGAAGATTGTGAAAAAACGGTCGAGCTCATGCCGATCCATTTTGGCGCGTGGGCGGGCATGGGCCATTGCTACGCACATCTGGGCGAATTTGAAAAAGCGGTGACGAACTACGAGAAAGCGCTCAGCATCAACCCGCATCTCACCTGCGTCGAGCAGACGGTTCACGAACTTCGGCGACGAATCAAAGACTGACCTTCCGAGGCGGCGTCGTGGCGCGTTCTTCCATTCAGCTCGAGACATTCATTCGGAAGATTCACCGTCGCTGGGTGATCTGGCGCGCGCTGGAACGCGGCGGAATCGGCCTGCTCGCCGGATGCGTCTTCGCGGCGGCTCTTTATCCGATTCTGCTTTGGCGCGGTCAGCCGGCAATGCCGATGATCCTCGGCGCGCTCGGGTTGGGAACGGCCTGCGGGCTCATCTTAGGGCTCAAATCTCGACCGACGGTTCTCGGCGCCGCGATCGAAGCCGACCGGCAACTAAAGCTGCACGATCTTCTCTCAAGTGCAATTTCCGTCGGGAATACAAGAGCCGATGAATGGTCCGCCGCGGTGATCGCGATGGCGAATGCTCGGACCCAAGCGCTTGTGCCGCGTGATGTGATTCTAAATCGTCTTGGTGCTCGCGCTTGGGGCGGGATCGGGCTTGGCGCCACGCTGATGCTCACGCTTGGCATTCTTTCGACGAACCCGATCATCACGCAGGCGGTCGCGCGCGCGCAGGGCAGGGCATTCGATGGAGCATCATCAAACCCGCAAACCACGAATGAAGGCATCGCGAGCCGCGCACAACCGCCGACGAAAAGGATGCCGGATGAACCGGCGAGCGAAGATCATTCGATCATTCCAGCGCCGTCGTCGAACGAGTCGAATTCAACCGCGTCGACAGTAAAGAAGCCGGGCGACGCCTCGAACGGCACCGGCACGGGACGATCGACAACCGACGCGAAATCTAAGGAAGTACAACAGCGTTCTGCTTCGTCATCGAATGCCTCGAGGATCGAGGGCAATGAGGCGGGCGCCGGTGGAATCGCCAAATCAAACGCGCCACCAGGTCACGATGCTTCCGGGTCGAGCGTGAACGCGCAACCGCGGCAGTCCCCGACCGCGTGGCAAGCCTCCGACTGGTCGACCTCACGCACGCAGGCGCTGCAGCAAATTCAAGACGGAAAGGCCCCCGCCGCCTATCACGACCTCATCCGCGACTATTTCAACCGCGACGTTGATCATTGAGCGCCCTTCATCGATAACACCGCTTCGAATGCCGGGTGCGGTTCCGCAGATCAAAACGCGTTTATCTGCGAAACCGCAAGCGACTACGACGACGACTTCAACTTCGCATCTCGATCGATCAGCTGACAAATGCCAACTGAATCACCGGCGCCAACTCCACCTGATGATCGCACCGCGTCGCTCGCGCTCCTCGTCGCCACGTTATTCTGGGGCGCATCGTTCACCTGGGCCAAGGCCGCGGGCGAGCGCGTGCTTCATGCCGCGGGGCTTCCACCGGGCGCGGCACTGGGCCCGATCCTCGTTCTCGGCTGGCGATTTACCGTCGCGGGGATTCTCTGGGTGATCCTGTTTCCCAGCGCGCGTCGCGGATGGTCGGGCGCGAGCGTGACGCGCACACTGATCATCGGTGTGCCGCTCGGCATCGGAATGATTTCGCAGCATCTCGGGCTCGATCGTACGAGCGAAGCTGTCGCGGCGTTTCTCACCAGCCTCACGATCATTTTCGTCCCGCTGATGATGACGATCGCCCTGCGCAAACCGCCGCGGGCGACCATGTGGATCGGCGTGATCACCGCCGCGGTCGGCATCTACCTGATGACCGGCCCGACGCCGACGGGTTTCGGCTGGGGCGAACTCTTCGGCCTTTTCGCGTCAATCCTGTTTTCGCTCTACATCCTCGCGGTGAACGCGCTCACGCCGCTCGACGACCCGATGCGCCTGACCGCCGGCCAATTCTTCGTCGCCGGCTTCATTTCGCTCTTCACCTGCTTCTTCGTAAAAGGCGGCGAGCAGGTCATGTTTTCGAAGCAAATCGTGACACTGGTGCTTGCGAAGAATGTTGTGTGGAATTTCGCGCTGCTCGTGATTTTTGCCACGCTCGGCGCGTACGGAATCCTCAATCGTTTTCAACCGCGGGTCGATGCTACTCGGGCGGCGCTGATTTACATGATCGAACCGGTGCTCGCGGCAGCATTCGCGTGGTGGATGACGGGTCGGGGCTTGGAACGGGCCGGGATCATCGGCGCGGCGCTGATTCTTCTTGCAAATCTCGTGGTTGAATTGCTGGCTGCACGAACACGCGTGAAGGTGGTCGTACTGGATTAAGACGCCGCTTCGGAGCTACGCGACGTGGCGGATTTCGGCCTGATTTTGCCGGTATCCGCCTCTTCGATTCGCTCAGATGCGGCGTCTGTTACAATGTTCATCATGCCGGACGGAATGGAGAATCAATCTTCAGATTCGGATCCCACTCCACCGGTTCGGACCTCGATCTTGCCCGGGCAGTTTCCCGTCTATCGAACCTACAAGCCGAAAGACAATTTCGAGAACAAAGCCAAGATCGCGTGGTCGCTGGCAATGATGGGAATCATCATTTTGCCACTCGGCGCGATCGCGACGTACATCGCCGCCGATGCGCTGGCGGGGATGAGTCGCGCGAAGGATGAAAAGGGGAAGAACGACGCGCTCGTCGCGCTGGCGCTCGGCGTCATCGAAGTCGCCGCGACGATCGCGTTTTGCCTCTGGTACAGCAATGCGCATTCGTTCATCAGGCTTCTAAGCAAATGACCTCCTGTTGTAGGGTCCGCTTCAGCGGACCGGTTATTTCTTGTGTGCGTAAAGACGAATAACCGGTCGGCTGAAGCGGACCCTACGCGAGTGATCGCGGAACGCCAGAAGTCAAATGCTGAGCTTCGGTTGAAACGCCGGCGTGCGCGCGGCCTTCGCGAGGAGCTCGGCGCGGCTGCTCACGCCGAAGCGCTGGTGCAGCGCTTTGATGTAATTGTGAATCGTGTGCGGGCTGAGCTCGAGCTTGAGCGCCACTTGTTTCTCGCTCAATCCACTCGCGAGTTCGTTGAGCGTTTGCGCGAGTCGCGGAGGAAGATCGCTCGCGGGATCGCTTGCCTTTTTGAGTGCGTCGGCGCGCCAGAGGCGCGCGAGCTCCAGATGGAATAACCGCACGAGCCGATGTTCGGATGCGGTGAAGGATTGATTGCCCCATGCGCGGTGCAGTCCAAGCTGATCGACCGCGGCGATGTGCGGTAGCTCGCATTGCGAGAGGATGAAGGAGCTTCCGCCGTAGGTTGGCTTGGTCGGCTTCACCGCCACGACGTCTTCATCCTTCGTCGTCGTCGCGGGGGATTGGCTCAAGCGCAACCAATACGCTTCAGGCTTTTCATCCTGCTCGTTGTAAATCCGCCAGGGATTTCCGTCCTCATCGCAGCCCCAGCCGATGTCGACGACGCGTACGACGTTCGCATCGCGCGTTTTGCGAAAGTGCACCTCCGACGACACCACAACGGCGGCGTCCACCAGCTTCCGCAATCCCAAAACCATGTGCGGCCGCCAGACGTTTGGATCGGCTCCCAACTCGCGAACTTCTCCAAGCAGACGAAAGGCTGATCTCACATCGCGTAAGCGCAGCGGCATAGCACAATGATAAGGGCCAACAGTTAAATCCCAATGACCAATGCGTCATTGGCCCTTGGACCTCGGCCATTTACGCGCATAGCCCTGTTCAGGGCAATAGGCGCATCGTCGGCACCTTGGTTTGATGGATCCCGTGACGTTCACCACAAACATCTCTCCTGCGGCGCCGGGGAAACCATTTACGAGTCCGTCCCCTCAGGCAGTCGCTGCCCGGCTGCCTGCTACAGGCTCGTCGCCCGGCGCCGCTGTTGAACTTCGTGCGGGAAGGGGTCTTCCGGTGAGGGAGCGCGAGAGCCCGGGGCAACATTCATGTCCCGGGTTCGCGCGGGGGGATGATGAGGTCATCGGCGTGGTATAAAACAAAGTCCCGACTGCAAGCAGTCGGGGCTTTTTCATCGTCCGACTTGTTTGCACGCGCCCTCCAAACACTGTATTTTACCGACCGAATGAGGGTTGGCCCTGACCCGGGCATCCCCACCATGATGGAGCAATGGTGCGGGACAAGTCGCCGTCTCCCTGGAGTTAGCGCGTGATCATCAATTCGCTCTTGGGCTATTTCAGCGTCGATATGGGTATCGACCTGGGAACCTGCAACACGCTCGTGTGCATTAAGGGCGAAGGCATCGTGCTGAACGAACCGAGCGTGGTCGCCGTCAAGAAGGGCACCAATCGCGTTTTGCAGAACGGCCAGGCGGTCGGACTCGTCGCCAAGGAAATGCTCGGCAAAACGCCGGGCTCCATCACCGCCATTCGTCCGCTCAAAGACGGTGTCATCTCCGACTTCGAAGTTACCGAAGCGATGTTGAAGTACTTCATCCGCCGAGCGCACGGCCGCAAGGGCTTTATTGCGCCGCGGGTGGTCATCGCGATCCCGTCCGGAATTACTGCGGTTGAAAAACGTGCCGTGCTCGACAGTGCTGAGCGCGCGGGCGCGCGACGCGTGTTTCTCGTCGAAGAACCAATGGCCGCCGCAATCGGCGCCGGACTTCCCGTGACCGAGCCGACCGCGAGCATGATCGTCGATATCGGCGGCGGAACGACGGAAGTCGCCATCATCTCGCTGGCGGACATCAGCGTCTGCGAATCGGTCCGCGTGGCGGGCGACGATTTCGACGACGCGATCGTCAACCACATGAAGAAGACCTACAACATGGCGATCGGCGAGCAGATGGCCGAGCGCATCAAGATCGAAATCGGCAGCGCCGCGCCGCAGGGCGACAGCGAACCGACGATGGAAGTTCGCGGCCGCGACATGATCAGCGGCCTCCCGCGCAAAACGACCATTACCAGCGAAGAAATCCGCGAAGCGCTGCAGGAACCGGTCACGGCGATCATCGAAGCCGTCACGCGCACGCTTGAGCTGGCCGAACCGGAACTGGCGGCCGACCTTGTCGACAACGGCATCACCATGGCCGGCGGATCGAGCCTCCTGCGCGGCCTCACGACGGTGATCAGCAACGCGACCGGGCTCGACGTGAAGTTGGCCGAAGACCCGCTCACCTGCGTCGCGCGGGGCACCAGTGTCTATCTAGAAAATCTCGAACTCTGGAAAGACACGATGGAGAGCGACGCCGACGAGGCGTGATCCGTCTTGTAGGGTCCGCTTCAGCGGACCGGTTATTTGTTTTCGGAAACGGGAATAACCGGTCCGCTGAAGCGGACCCTACGTTGCTGGAAAAACACGAGGAAAGCAGCGCCGACGAGGCGTGACGCGTGAATTTTGTAGGATGCGCTTCAGCGCACCCTACGTGACGCAAAATGGGAATCCCGATCAGCAGACACGGATGTCTTATCTTCGTTTCCAGCATGTTTTCGCCTTTCTGATGGTGCTCAGTCTGCTGTGCACCTTCATCGCACCCAAAATCCACTCACGTCCACAGGCGAATGTTCAAGCGATTTTTGCGCCCGTGTCCGTCCCTGCTCGTCGGATCGCTTCGTGGGCTCATGCTCGGTGGGCTTCGTCTGAGGTGAAGGACGATGCGTCGCCTGAGCATCCGCGTTCGCTCGCCGAAATTGAACGTGAGAATCTCGATCTGCGGGTAGCGCTTGCGAACGTGACTGCGCAGCTTCAGAACCTGAAAGAACTGAACAAGGATCGCAGCCAATTGGGCTCGGCGCGGACCCTGTGCACGCCGGTCTCAGTCATCGCCGCCGACACCGGCAATCGCGAATCGATTATGTTGCAGGGTGGGCAGAACATCCGCAACGGGATGGAAGTATTGACGACATCGGGCGTCGTCGGCCGCGTCGATGGTGGCGGATTGCTCGGCGCGCGCGTTCGGCTGATCACCGATCCCGGCTTTGCGGTTGTTTGTTCCTTCAATCGTTATGGCAACGGGAAATACGAGCACGTTCCGCTCGCCGCGTCGACGGTGGTTGGCATCGGCAATGGCATGATGGCCGCGCGGATGATGCACATGAAGGACGTAAGCGATGCGCATCTGCAGGAGAACGATTGGGTCGTTCTCGACGATCGCGAATGGTCGGAAGTGCTGCAAGGCTGGCGCGTCGGGCGAATCACGAGTATCGGTCCAAGGCGCGATGCTCCCGGCTTCGCCGACATTCGCATCGAACCCTCGTCGAATCTCATGCAACTGCACGAAGTGATGGTGATGAATAAGAAATAGTTGTCAGTTGCCAGTTGTCAGTTGGCAGCAAGCCTTCACTGACAACTGCCAACTGATCACTGACAACTGTTCCATGCGTTGGCTGACTTACTTCATTCTCGCATACGTAATGCTCGGCATACAGAGCGGGGTGTCGGCGTACGTTCCGCCGTACAACGGGGCGGCGCCGAATTTCGTGCTGCTTGCGGCGATTTTCATCGCGATCAACGCGCCGCGGGATGCCGCGCTGCTCGGGTGTTTTGCACTCGGCGTGTTGCAGGATCTGCTCACGCAGCAAACGCTGGGCGTTTATCCGCTGGCGTATGGAATCGTCGGCGTTCTCGTCAGCGGCGCGCAGCCGCTCGTCCATCGCGAGCACCCGGTGACGCATTTTTCGATGGCGCTGACCGGCGGGATTGTCGTCATGATCGTTCTCATGTTGAACGGCTTTCTGCATCCCGCCGTAGTGCAAAGCGGCGATTTGATTGTGAAAGTCCGTCCACCAATCGGGCCGCTGATTTATTCAACGCTTTACACGGCGCTGCTTTCGCCGATCGTGCTCGGATTGCTCCAGCGCACGCGGCGAGCGTTCGCGTTCGCGCCGGGGCGGCGGAATCGGTTGAACGGATTGGTCTCGCGCGCGTAGTGAAGATCATTTAGCCGCGGGGCTTGCCCCGCGCGAGAGCCGCGGAGCTAAGTTGCGTCGCGCGCGGGGCAAGCCCCCGCGGCTAAATAAAATAGAAGCATTTCAGTCTCGTCATGTTCGAGCGTCGTCTCAAAATCTTCCTCTCGGTCCTCTTCGTCGTGACGTGCGTGCTCGTCGTGCGCGCGATGCAGCTCCAGGTCGTCAAGCGCGACGACTATCGCCATCAGGCGCAGCTCGAGATGACCAATGAAGAGCTGACCGAAACCATTCGCGGGCAGATCAGGGATCGCCATGGCCAGGTCATTGCGATGGACATGCCGTGCATCAACGCGTGTGTCGATTATCGCGCGATCACGCGCGAGCCGGATGCCGACTGGGTGAAGCACATCGCGACGCAACGTGCAATTCGGCGCGACGATTACGCCGCGGGAGACACCGCGCGCCGGCGCGAGATTATTAAAGAAGAAATTGCCGCGACGAATGATCGCATCAAGGTGATGTGGGCGAAGCTGGCGCGCGTGGCGCAGGAATCGCCCGGCAGCATCGACGGTTCCGACGAGGGGGTCGATGCGTCGACGGCGATCGATCAGATCCGCGATCGAATCATCCGCAGCGTCGAATCGCGTCGGCGGTATTTGTGGTACGCGCGCTACGACGCCGCCGTAAAAGAGCACGAGAATCAGCCGAAGCCAAGTTGGTACAAGCGTTTTCTTAGCGACACCTCGACGCAAGCGCCCGAGCTCGATGATTTCGACGTCGACATGAAAGAGAAGGTGTCGCCGCACGTCATCCTTCAAGATATTTCACCAAAGATTCAGAACGAATTGAGCCGGGACTTGGAAGATTACCCGGGCCTCTCGCTTCAGCCCGGTTTGCGACGCGTCTATCCGTACAAGACCGCCGGATGCCACCTCATCGGTCACATCTCAAGTGTGAAGCGTGAGGACGTCGAAGCGTCCGCCGACGAAGATGAGCTGCGCCGATATCGCGCCAACGACGAGATCGGCCGCACAGGCCTCGAAGCGCTTTTCGAGCCGTTACTGCGCGGAACGCGCGGCCAGATTCGTCGCGTCGCGGGGGAAGATAAGCCTGTCTCGGTGCTTGATGCCAAGCCGGGTGAGGATGTGAAGACGACGATCGACATCATCCTGCAGGATGACGTGCAGAATCTGTTCAAGAAGGTTGTGGTCGACCCGAAAAATCCGGACGACACCGTGCCGCTGCATGGCTCGGCGGTGGTGATCGACGTCCCGACGGGTGAAGTGCTGGCGCTGGCTTCGTATCCCGATTACGACGCGAATGACTACTTCAAGGATTACGCAATCCTGTCGAACGACAACCTGAACAAACCGCTGCTGAATCGCGCCACGCAATATCCGCTGGTCGCCGGTTCGACGATGAAGCCGATCATCGGACTCGGCGCGATCACCCAGGGCGTGCTGGGCCCGGCGGAGACCATTGAATGCACCGGCTATCTCATTATCGGTAAACGGAAATTCACGCGGAGTTATCGCTGCTGGACGATGCAGCGATATGCAGCGACGGGCCTGGGCGATCATCACAAGATTCCCCGCCCGCATCCACAACCGGGCGAACAAGGCACGCAGCCGGGTTTTCTCACTTTTTCCGACGCGCTTGAGCGAAGCTGTAACGTCTTCTTCGAAACGGTCGGCGATCGGCTGAAGATCGATGGCGAAAGCTATTGGATGCGCCGATTTGGTCTTGGACAAAAAACGGGCCTCGGGATCGCGGAATCCGCAGGATACGTGCCCGA
Source organism: Phycisphaerae bacterium (assembly GCA_025924315.1). Lineage (GTDB taxonomy): Bacteria > Planctomycetota > Phycisphaerae > Tepidisphaerales > Tepidisphaeraceae > JAICIO01. Next base: position 3,101 of record JAICIO010000060.1, on the reverse strand, counting down.
CTCGTACAAGGGCCCGCGGCGCGAAGCCGCGTCGTGGCTCGCGGGGATCGGTCAGGGCCCCGTCGGTGTCACGACGATTCAGATGGCCAATGTCGCCGCGACGATCGCGCGAAACGGCGTCTGGGTGCGGCCGCATCTGGTGTCGTCGAATGTGCATTTGCCGAAACCACCGTCCACGATGCCGACGCCCGAACCGCAACGCCCGGATCGAGAAGATCTGCATCTCTCGCCCGCGGGCCTGGCGGCGGCGCATGACGGGATGTATCGGGTTGTGAACGCGGACGTCATCGGCACCGGCACGCAGGCAAAGCGCGACGATGTGGTCGTCGCGGGCAAGACCGGCACGGCGCAGGCCGCCGCGTTTCTCATCCCCAAGGTCGATCCGGTGACGCACGCGGTGATGAAAGATGAGCATGGTAAGACGATCATGGAACCGCTCGCGATCAGCACCAAGGATCACCCCAATCCGACCGCGCCGTGGTACCGCGGGACCGGCGCCAGCGGGACGGATCTATCGCACGCGTGGTTCATCGGCTATGCGCCCGCGGACAATCCGAAGATTGCCGTCGCGGTGATGGTCGAATACGGCGGAAGCGGTGGGGCGACCGCGGGCACGATCGCGAAGGACATCCTTGCCGCATGCATCGAGCACGGCTACCTTCCGCATAAGCCGAAGTCGTCGGTGGCGCAGGCGAATTGACGACCTTATTCTTCGTCGTCATTCGCCTGGGGGTGTCATCCTGAGCGCAGCGAAGGATCTCGGGATGCTAAGACGCGTTCGATATCGAGATCCTTCGCTTCGCTCAGGATGACATCTTTCAAGATTGCATTCACGTTCACGGGCAAAACGTTTTGACGGACATCGCAACGACATTCGAATCAAGCATTCCCGCGCCGCCGCGCCCGCTCACAGCCAAAGCGCGCCGGCGCAGCTGGGTTGAAGGCCCTGTGCGCGTGTGGCTGATTCTCGCGATCCTTGTGGGCGTGGTGACGATCTTTTTCGCAACGGATCAAACGCTTTCGGCCCTGCAATTGCGCCGGCTGATCGATCACGGCACAGTCGTGAACGCGAAAGTCAGTGATATGTCGCGCGGGGCGTGGTTTCAGCTGGAATACGAAGTCGACGGCAAGACGATCACCAGCGAGCAGACGCCGATGATGCTCAAGCGGCAGGAAGAGCTGCAACGCGGGCAGACGGTTCCGATCCGTGTTGATCCGGACAATCCGAAAAACTGGACCGATCGAACGCGCGCCGAGCTCGAGCCGATTCATCGCGACCTTGTGGCGGCGGTCGTTCTTGTACCGCTGTTTGCGCTCACGGTTCTGATGGTTTTCGTGAAGCGCCGGCAGGTGTTGCGCGTGTGGCGAGACGCGCCGCTTGTGCAGGCGATCGTGGTGGAGACAAAGCAATCGTCGATGTCGCCGCTGTCGCGCGTGGTGCGGTTTACGATGGCGAGCGGAACGAGCACGCGCATCTGGTCGACGCTCATTCCCGCGCGGGCGGGGGTTCCAGAAAAGGACGAAGTGATCGAGCTTGTCTGTCCGCCGGCCAATCCGGATTTCGCCATCGTCGCGAAGCTGTATGCGTGATCATGAACCGCCTCTGGAAACAACTCGCGATCGCGACGAACTGGCCGATTCTGGTCGCGGTGTTTCTGCTTTCCGGTGTCGGGATCATTTCGATCTGGGCGGACGCGCCCGCGGAGGCGATGCGGCAGGGTGCATACCTCGTCGCGGCGCTGATCTGCATGGCGCTGTTCCAAGCGGTGAATTATCAAAAGATTGGCCGGTTTGCGTGGGCGTTTTACGTGTTCAGCTGTCTGCTGATTCTCTACACGGTGGTCGGCGCGATCATCGGCACAAAGAATCCGCTGCCCGGCGTCTCCAACCGCAATGGCGCCTATAACTGGATCGCGTTCGGATCGTTCACGCTTCAGCCGGCGGAGCTGATGAAGATCGCGTTTGTGCTCGTGCTGGCTCGCTATCTCCGCTTTCGATCGAATTATCGCACCTTCATGGGATTGCTCGCGCCTTTTGGCGTGGCGCTGGTTCCCATTGCGCTCATCCTCAAGCAACCCGATCTCGGCACCGCGCTCATCTTTATCCCGGCGCTCTTCGCAATGCTTTTTGTCGCCGGCGCGAAGATCAAGCATCTGCTGGCGATCGTTGGGCTGGGCGTGGCGATGATGCCGCTGATGTGGTTTTCCGGGCAGCATATCATCAAACAGGATGACGGCACTTCGTACGTCTGCGAGACCTGTCCGCACCTGCCGATCCTGCGACATTTGCCGCAGTTCGTGAAGCATTATCAGCGCGAGCGCGTGTACGCGATGTTTTCGTCCGATCCCCGCACCAATAAAGCCGCCGGGTTTCAGCAGCGGCTTGCGGAGATTGCGTTTGGCTCGGGCGGGTTTACCGGCAAGGGGATGGGGAACATTCCGATCGGCCAGAAGGTGCCGGAAGGGCACAACGACATGATCTTCGCGCTCGTCGGCGAGCAATTCGGATTCTTCGGATCGGCGGTTGTGCTCGGCGCGTACATCGTGCTCTTCACAGCGGGGGTGGAAATCGCGTCGACTACGCGTGAACCCTTTGGCCGATTGATTGCGCTTGGAATCGTGTCGATCCTGGCCGGCCAGACATTTTTAAACCTCATGGTCTGCACGAAGTTGATGCCCGTTACCGGCGTGACGCTGCCGTTCATCAGCTACGGCGGAAGCAGCCTGCTCGCAAGTTTCATGGCGGCAGGGTTGCTGCTCAATGTTGGACAGAATCGCCCGCTCGTGATGGCGAAAGATGCGTTTGAGTTCGCTGAGTGATGAGCAAAACGAACCCGCGGAGCTGCGCTCCGCCGCTAATTATCGGGAACGACCGCTTCCGCATTATTTAGCGGCGGAGCGCAGCTCCGCGGGTTACTTGTTCAGCGTGACGAGTCGCATCACCGCAAGCACCAACATCAAACACACCGACCAAAGCATGTACGACCCGAACGGCTCGGGCCAATGGAACCACAGCGCCGCCGGCAGTGGCACCCACGCCAGCACAATCGCCCCGATCGCAATCACGCGCTTCAGCATCGACCGCGACGCCTCCCACAGCAT